>CAZXZQ010000039.1:0-13718 GCA_964645215.1 uncultured Rhizobiaceae bacterium
AATTGTGACTTAATTATGCAGCGCCGTTAATCCAATCAACAAGCGCGTTCTTAGGCTTAGCACCCACTTGCATGGAGGCAGGCTCGCCATCTTTAAACATCACAAGTGTCGGGATTGAACGCACGCCATATTGCGCGGCAATGTCTGGGTTCTCATCAATGTTGACTTTGGTGATTTTAACTTTGCCTTCCATCTCGTCAGAGATTTCTTCAAGGCTTGGGCCAATTGCTTTACATGGGCCACACCATTCAGCCCAAAAATCAACGACTACTGGAACCTCTGCACCTAGAACATCGTCCTGAAAATTGCTCATATCTACTTTATGCGTGGCCATGAAAAGCCTCCTTAAATACCTAAATTCAAAATCAATCAATTCAACACAGAAGGTAGGAATGCTTAGGTATAAGGTCAAGAGAGGTTTTGTATAATCACCTGTTCTTGATCGAATGCAGCGCATTATCTAGCATTTCATCAGGAATTGTCATTATTTCCGGCGATTGGGTCCATAATAAACTACATTCTATGGGCTTTCCGGCATAAATTTGACGAACCATTTCACGATAAAGCGCAAGTTGCGTCAGATATTCAGGTGGCGTTTCAGACGCAGAATCAGGAACGAGCTGGTTGGATTTATAATCAAGCACTGTAATTTTATAATCACTTATAATAAGGCGATCAATCTGACCAGAAATCAGCAACTGTCCCTTATTTGTTTCTATAATGCCTGAAAGAGAAACCTCCGCCATCGAATTTTCACCCATTTGGCCAGCAAATAAATCTTGCTGCAAGAGGCTTAACACATGATTTGTGATTTCATCGCGCTGGTCTTCCCTCCAATGATTACCAACATGTGCAAGATATTTTTGTGCTAATGCCTTATGTTCTTCTGGCTCCATATCCGGCAAAAGCTCTAGCAATTTATGTATGGCATTACCGCGCTCTAATGCCATTCGTCTGTCATAATCTGGAGCGTGGGTTATACGCTCAGCCGGGATAACCACGTCTTCAATTAATGCATGTGCACCCGAAGGGGTGAGTGGTCGCGGTAAGGGTGGATCAGATTTAACAGGTTCAAACAACCAGTCAGGAATTGATAAGCTAGGCTCTTCTTGAATAGATTTTTGTGGGCTTTGCTCTACGGGTGGTTTGTTTTCACTTACCCAGCGGAGCCCTGTCACTTCACCATGTGCATTCTGCAATTCAGTTGCAGTTGGGGCAAGCGCATCTTCAACCATTTGATGCCAATGCGTGTGTTTAATTTCCCGCGTGCCTTTATAGCCGCAGATAATCAAGCGGTCTGCCGCCCTCGTCATACCCACATAAAGAAGTCGCCTATATTCTGCTTCTGCTGCACGTTCCAATTCTACCAATGCGTCATCAGCAAGTGTTGATTGTGATGTTTTGTCAGGCACCCAAAGAAAGGATTGGTTTTCCGGCGATAATATCTTTGGTCTCAAGCTGGAATTCCACGCAGGCCCGCAAGGGTCTACCAAAAAGACAAGTCGCGCTTCCAGCCCCTTGGACGCATGAACGGTGAGGATGCGAACCTGATCACGATCAAGTTCAACTTCGCGCTTAATTTCAGGTTTTGCTGCAGTTAGTTCGGTTATAAAGGCTTCAAGCCCGCCATTACGTTCGCGCGCAAAGGTAAGTGCCTCGTCAAGGAAAGCATCCAATACGTCTTCCGCTTCCAATCCAAGCCTTGCAAGAATTGCTTTTCGCAATCCCATTTTACCCAAGATCAAAGCATAAAAACTAAACACGTCATGGTTCTGAGAAAACCTGATTATGTGATCGAGTTTTTCAAGAATTATGCAAGCGCTTGCGTGTTTATGATGTGCCCTATCTTTTGAAATGACGCGAATATTTTCATAAAGACTTTTGCTCCCTCGCTGATAAGAGAAATCGAATAACGCCTCTTCAGTAAGGTTGAAAAGAAGGCCCTTTAAAACACTTGCCAATGAAAGGTCATCACTTGGCATCAATGCAACGCGCCCCAATGCGATTAAGTCCTCAACGGCAATATGTTCAGTCAGAAGCAAGCGGTCGGCACCCGCAATCTCCAACCCTTTATCTTTCATTGTACGGGTAAGCGCACTGATGAAGCGGTCACGCTTGCGCACTAAAACAAGAATATCTCCAAATTTCAGAGGGCGATCCATACCCGGCAAAGGCTTGCCTACCCATGCACCAATCTTATCTGAAATTTGTTCAGCAAGTTGAATTGCAGGATCAGAATTGGTTTCTGTGTCGATTGGCGCTAGCCAGTCTTCGGTTTCTTCAGTTTTTGCTTTTTCTAAAATTGGCCAGATTTGAACTTCACCGGGGTCATTTGCCCGAACCGCATCATGGACAGGGGCTTCGCCTGATTGTGTTAGGCCTCTACCATTTTCCTCAAGCTCAAAAACTTTATCAACGGCATGAAGCACGTCTTTTGTAGAGCGGAAGGAAAGACCCAACTTGCCTGGATGAAAAGATTTATTTGCACTTTCAATCTGCTTTCTTAATGCACGTTCTTGGCCGTCAAACTCCTCAGGTTTTGCACCTTGGAAAGAAAAGATGGATTGTTTTTCATCACCCACAACAAAGGTTGTCCGGTTCACGTTTGAAGCCGTGTCGCCCACATGGAAATCTGCCGTAATAGCATTGATAATATCCCATTGTACTGGGCTTGTGTCTTGCGCTTCATCGACCAGCACATGGTCAATACCACGGTCAAGCCGGTAGCGGATCCAATCTTGAATGTCTTTGCGGGTTAGCAGTGCTGCCGTTTTTGTGATTTGATCATCAAAATCAATTACACCACGCGCGCGTTTTAATGCTTCGTATCGGTTAACCACTGCAAGCCCAATTGTGAAGAGGTGATAGGAATTTTTCAACGCTCTAAGGCTGCGAATTTTGTCCAGAGTGTTGAGCAACCAGTTCCCGCATTTTGCGAGATACTGATAGGCATCCGGAATTTGGTCTTTGACAAATTTTGTCGGGAAATTATGGCTGCTTCTCGCTTCGCCTTTTGTAGTGAGACAGGCAGTACTAAGGGCATTAAACCGGGTATCAATCTCTGATGATGTCAGAAACACAAATAGGTTTTCTGACAATTTAAGATCGTTCTTCCCCTTACTTTGAGCTGCCAGTTCAGCAATTTCTTTAAGCGTTGCTTCTGCAATTGGTAAGGTCAGTAAACACGAACGCTTAAGCGTTTCTTCTGTGTCAGTCGCCTCAATACCCGCTTGCGTATAGATTTTGGCTAAGCCATTTTCGATGCCAGCATTTTCAATCTCCCATTCAAGAAACGCATTCCGCTTGGCGATGATTTCTGCAAGACCCGCTTCAATGGCGCTGTCATTATTCTCTGAAATAAGTGCTTCTAAATGGTTTACAAAAAATCCATCTGGGTCATGTGACCCACTGAGAATTTGCGACTTTGCTTGTTTGAGCAAATTAGCCTGCTCGATTTCTTGTAGTGCCTCAAAATGACCTGGCACATTAGCTTCAAGCGGAAATTGATGAAGAAGAGATTCGCAAAACCCATGGATGGTTTGGATTTTCAATCCACCTGGGGTGTCTAACGCACTTGCAAAAAGCTGTCGTGCTTTTCTGCGCAAGTTTGACGTAACCCGCATGCCTGTTGAATCAGCTATTGCCGCATCAAGCTCAGCATTCTCCATCATGGTCCATGACCCGAGTGTTTCAAATACGCGGTTTTTCATATTGGCAGCTGCTGCCTTGGTAAACGTAAGACAGAGAATTTTATCAGGCGGGTTTCCATCCAGCATGAGCCGGATAACACGCTGCGTCAGTACATGGGTTTTGCCTGAACCGGCATTGGCTGACACCCAAGATGAATTTTTTGGGTTAGACGCTTCAAACTGCTGATGCAGCGTGTCCGCAGGAATTTGCAGCTTTTTACTCATCTGCGTCTCCCTCTTCACCAAAAGACCATTCACGTGTTCTGGCTAAATGGTCATAGTCGTTTGACATCTCGCTTTCGAGGAAGGGCGCACGACGAGAAATATAACCTTGGTTTTCGTCCTTAAATCCTTCAACCAATTTGGTAAGTTCTGTTGTGGCATTTTCAATAATCGAATGAATTGTGGAGTTCTTATCGACAATGCGCTGGGCAGAAAATTTATCCCCCTGCATCAAGCGCATATATACAAGATCAAACAGGTCCGTTTGCGTGACATCTGCAAAGCCGCCTCTTTGCGTGATGAGGCCTTCAAGCGCCAATTGAGGGGAAAGGCTGCGTGCTTGCTTGGGCGAGGGGCTTCCACCTGTTTTATAGTCAATCACATTGATCTGACCGTCATTGAAAATATCAAGGCGGTCTGCGCGGGCGGTAAGCGTGAAATCATCCCCAATGGCAACAGAACCTTTTATCTCGCACAGCGTTTCATCAATGCCGTGCTGCTCATGATATTTGCTTTCCCATGCAATATAGTTCTTGGCGATTTCCTGAAAACGAAACTTCCACACTTTCTCGGTTTCTGTTGGTAATGCTTCATCGCCAATCCGTTGTTCTGAGATTGCGAGAAGGGATGAAAGCCGTTCTTCTTGCGAAAACCGTATCGGGTTACCCTCAACATAGTCCTGCATAATGGCATGGTAGAGTGTGCCTTTTAAGAGCGCATCTGGCTCACGCTCTAGAGGCTCAAGCGGTTTAAGGTTTAAGATGCGATTTGCGTAAAGTGCATAAGGGTCACGCACCCATGTTTCAATCGCGGTTACGGGCAGGGTCGTTGGTCGCGCCTCAACCGGAGGTGTAGGATTCGGCCGCTTCATGCGTTTCGTGGGTTCTGCCGCATCAAGATGGGTCGCCAGATCAATATAATTTTGGCCTCTGGCTGAAAGAACGCCCAATTGATCTTCGCCAATAAGCGCAAAGAAACGTTGTATCCATCGTGAAGCAACGGTCGGTGCTTTATCAACACGAGACGAGCGAGAGAGAATAACTTCGCTTTTGCCCATCAACTGCTGAAAGTCATGCGCGGCAAGTCCGGTTCGCCGTTCAGGCGAAGCCATGCCAAGTTCCTGTCGCATGACACGATTTAGGAATGGGTCGTTGCGGGTGGATTGCGGCCAAGTACCTTCGTTTAATCCAGCCAAGATCACGCGATCATGGTTTAAGAGACGTACTTCCAATGGGCCATAAATATGAAGACGCGGATTTTTTGCAAACCGTGGACGCACCGTGCCACTTGAAAGAAGCGCTTCGAAGACTTGCGGAAACTCTTTTACGCGTACATCCAGATTACCAGCATCCGTTGTAGTAATATCATCATGCAGTTTCTTTAACTCTTCTCCACCCTCATATTCAAAAAGCGTTGATAGGCCATCTTCATTTTGAGTGAGCGTAGCTGATACAGAAAACAGACCTGTAAAAAGAGTGGACAGCGAAGTAATTTCATCTGTTTCTTTGATGGTAGAGAGGAGTGTAAAAATCTGGTCCAGCTTTTCGGTATATTCAAACAGGTTCGCCCAGAGCTCGTCGCTCATGTGCTTTATATGAGAGGAAGTATAATTTGCTTCTTGGAGAGCTGCTTTTCTGTTCGTTAAAAACGAATGAAAAGCGCCAAGCTTTGGTGAATGTAAAACGCCGCGCAAGGTAACAAGTTCAAAAATGCGTGCTAAACGGCTCGCCTGATGTGGCTCATAGCCAAGTGTGCAGAGCGGGTTTTTAAGAACGGTGGTGATTGCCAAATTGCCCGGGGCATCGTCAAAAGCAAGCTTTGCGATCTGGCGTAAGAACAATGCTGGTTTTGCATTCCGAAGCGGCGTACCACCTGTGTCATCCACATCAATGCCGAAGCGTTGAAGTTCCATCGAGACGCGGCTTGCAAGATTTCGATCAGGTGTCACGAGCGCTGCATGTTTATCAGCTTCCGTTAAAACTTCACGCATGGCAATCGCAATTGCAGTTGCTTCCTGCCGTTCATTGCTCGCATTGATATAGGCAATATTAGAAAGCGATTGGGAGATTTTTCTTTGATCAAATTTAACGGAAGTATCAAACCAGTCGCCAGTTGCATTTGAGGTTGCAAGCGCTGTGTTCACCAATGTTTGGCATTGGGATTTCATTTCTGACAATGCGCCAAGTTCAACCACATTTTGCCGTTCTGTTTGTAAGGCAATTAATAATCTCGCCAAACCAAATTGCGGGTGCGTTTCTAGGTTAGTAAGGCCATAGGCATCATCCTTGCTTAGTGTTTGCCACTCATCTTCGGGCATTTCCAAGTCAAGACCTGGCAGAACAACCGCACCATTGGACAGGCTGCCAACCGCCTTTAATAAATGTTGCGTTGATCGCACAGAGCCGGTTGAACCAGCAATGATAACAGGTCCGTCAGAGCCTTTTTGTTCAAATGTTTCTGCGCGGAGTTTTAACTTGAGCGCTGTCTTTTCTGCAGGATCAACAAGATCTTTATGCTTCAAATATTCAGGCCAGTTTTCCATGATGATTTTCAAGAAAGTGGTCGTCAATCGCCACCACTCTGCATGGTCATCAGGTACAATGTCATGAATAGTATTCCAGGTAATTTCTTCCTGCGTGATTTGAGCCAGAAGTATACAAAGGTCATCTGCTAAATGCAGCGCATCCGCTTGCGATGAGGGAATGGCAATATCTTCATCGCCAAAGAATCGCCGAGTTTCCTCAGACATCACTGTGACCCAGCTTTGAATAAGCTTGGTTAGCTCAATCTTGCGCTCTAATGGATTAATGCTTCGCGGCAATGCGTTTGCAAGCTCAATACTTGTTTCCAGATCAAACTCATCTTCTTCAACGTCGCCCAATACACGTATTTTAGGAAGAAGCGTTGCTTTGTTGGTGCTTGCATCTAAAAAACAAGACGTGAGCGAGCGAGCTGCCCTTCGGTTTGGCACATAGATGGTAAGGGTTGATAGAAGTTGCGGATTATCTCTGGGCGCAAACCCAGATATGATGTTGCCATCCAGAATGCGCTCAACCAAGACAGACAGAAAATCGCAACCGGATCCAATGGTAAAAATATTACCCGGTCGGATAGCAGGATTTTTCGTATCTGAAACGTGTGGACCAGAAATCTTGAGCACCCTTAGTTGCGTGCTCCATTGATTTTATTCAGGCAGCACTTCTTGCAATTGCTTCTTCAGCTTCGCCAATAGCATCGGGAGTTCCCACATGCAGCCATAGCCCTTCGAGTCGTAGCCCGAACATGCGCTCTTTTTCAATAGCTTCGTCAAATTGCTTGTTGAGAGAAAATTTGCCCTCAGGTGCATTTTCGAAAATGCGTGGATGAAGGATGGCTGCACCTGCATATGCAAAAGGTGCAATTTTCAATTCGCCACGACGTTCAAGGCGGCCATCGGCATCCATTACAAAATCACCTTTTGAACCGAAGCCCACAGCATTTGCCATGCCGGCTAAGAGTAACAAAATGTCCATTTTTTCTTCATCCCAAGCTTCCGCCATACGCACAAGATTTGGGCGGCAACCCTCTACCCAAAAAGAGTCTGCATTTAGAAGGTAAAATGGAGAACTTCCCAAAGCAGGTAGCGCTTTTGAAATGCCGCCACCAGAATCAAGCAGCTCATTACGTTCATCAGAAATTTCAGTTTCCATCGTTGTGCGTTTAGCCACATGATCAACAATTTGATCTGCATGGTAATGCACGTTCACAACAGATTTTTTGACGCCGGCATTTTCTAATGCATCAAGGCCATGATCAAGCAGTGTTTTGCCCTGAACGCTCACAAGCGGTTTAGGTATTGTATCGGTAATTGGGCGCATTCTGGTTCCAAGGCCAGCGGCAAGGACCATAGCGGTTTCCGGCGTCTTGGTCTGCACCGGATAGTTTATAACTGTATCGTTTTTCATCGTTCTATCTTTATAAATTTTGATTCGTTTTAGAATAGCGATTCATCATTACAATTTTATTACATCCCTGAGCCATGCCTTATATTCTGACAATATGTCATGGCTTAGACTGCGGTTTAAGTAATCTGATATACGCGGCAAATGCGCCATATATTCGGGCTTTAGATCACGTTTATTCAGTCTTACGAAAATACCCAAAATCTTAGTAGCTCTTTGCGCCGCCATAATGGCATACGTTTGCTTGAATAGATCGGCGTCAAAATTAGCAGTATTTTCTTCTCTAAGTGTGATGTAGTGAGTGATAAGTTTTGCTTCAAGTGCTGCACTAACATCCACCCGTGCATCTTGGGCCAGAGAAGCAACATCATAAGCACACGGTCCAATAAGGGCATCCTGGAAATCAATTACGCCAATCCGTTTATTGCCGGTCTCATTGTCGCGCCAAATAATGTTGGGTGAATGATAATCGCGCAATACTAATGTCTGCTCTGAACGGTCAAGCTCTGCGGATAGATTTTTCCAGATGGATTCAAATCTATTTGCTTGTTCAGATGTAATTTGTGAGGTTGAATATTCAGGCGCATACCACTGTAACAAGAGGTCTGTTTCAGCAAGAATAACCCCTTCATCAAAATCAGGAATCGTATATGAGTGCTCTGCATCAATCACAATTTCAGAAGTAAATTGCTTGGAGTGCATCTCTGCCAAGAACTCAATCGATGCAAGATAACGTTCCTCAATCGGGTGACGGTTTTCGTCGATGATCTTTTCTTCGCCGAGACCTTCAATGAGCAAAAACCCGGCATCAAGATCATGTGCGAATATTTCTGGCGCGCAAAGGTCATGATCTTGCAAAGCAAAATCTACAGCAACAAACGCTGAAACATCTTCTGCCAGATGCGCAATTTTACTGTAAGGCAATCCGTCTTTTATGGGCGGGCCGTCTGGCGTGCGAGGTGCGTCCATCAGATAATGGGTTTTGCCTGAATGATGCACAAGTTCATAATTACGTGCAGAGGCATCCGCTGCAAAGGCAGTTCTGCTGGCGCCTGCAAGTGCGCTTTGTTCAATGAAATTGCGTATTTTAAGTGTGTGTTCAATACGAGATAAAAGATCTTGATTTCCTGAAAACGTAAACTTGCGAGATGTATCGCCTTCATCCGTAATTCGAATATGTACCGCTTCAGGTGGAAGTATTTCAAAAACTTGCTCAGGCCATTCGATTAATGTGACACTAGTTTCAAGCGTTTCTTGCCATCCAAGTTCATCAAGCTCCGAAACATCTGCAAGACGATACAGATCATAATGCGCGATTGGTGGAACGGTCTCATAATGTTGGCAAATGGTGTAGGTTGGGCTTGGTACTTCAAGGTTTGGATTTTGTGCAAGCGTTTGAATAATAGATCGTGCCAGAAAACTTTTCCCAGCACCTAACTCACCCGATAAGCAAATCATATCGCCTTGTTGAAGCACAAGAGACACATCAGCACCAAGGCGCTGTGTCGTTTCCTCGTCCTGTACGATGTAATCGAATTTGCTTGCAGTGTTAGGCAATTTGTTCTGCATCGCTCATATAGCCAACTGGGTTGATGGGCAATGAGATAACAAAACATGCGCCGCCGTTTTCAGCATTTTCAATGCGAACATTACCGCCATGTAATTGAATGAAGCTGCGAACGATGGAAAGGCCAAGCCCTGTACCTAATCTACTGCCGTCCTGGGAATTAGTTTCAAAACGATCGAATATTAAATGATGCTGGTCTTCTGCCACACCAGGCCCTTGGTCGATAACACGGATTTCATAAAACCCGTCGCTTTGCCCGGCTTGAATATTTACGCGCCCGCCATCTGGTGAGAAGGTAACCGCATTGGAAACAAGATTTTCCAAAATCTGCGTTAGGCGTTTTTCGTCAGCAATAATGGATGCGCTGTTTTTATCAATTTGAGTTTCAAACTGAATATGCTTTTCTTCAACCGCCGAACCAAAACTGGATATAACCGCTTCAACATTTGTATTAAGGTCAATGGTTTCAAGGTCCAGCGTCATCGTTCCCGCGTCGATTGACGCAAGGTCAAGAATGTCATCGACAATACATTTTAAGACGTCAGCGGCTTCATTGATATGGCCAAGATATTCATCTTGTTTGTCGTTTAATTGACCCATTTCAGGCGTGGAAAGCATTTCACCAAAACCTGAAATACTCGTAAGAGGTGCGCGTAGCTCATAGGACACGTGCTGAATAAACTTATTCTTCAACCGATCGGATTCTTCCAGCGCCTCAGCGCGGTCTTTCAACGCGCGTTCAAAGTTCACATTTGCTGTGACATCAGTAAGTGTCAGCATAGACTGACCTTCGGGCAATGGCACAAGCGAGTATTGAAGTGCGGTTCCATTACGCAATTCAAGGCGCCCGGATAGGCTATCTCTTGTGTCATCAAACCCTGTGATTTTGCCGAGAATTTTTGCAAGGTCATCTTCGTTAGAAATCGCTTCTGACCAAGCTTCAATTACTTTTGCAATGTGAATGCCTTCTTCTGCTTCAAGGCCATTATCATTCCACAATTGTTTCAGTGCAGGGTTAAAGAGCTTAAGATTGCCATCTGAACCAAATACCGCAACCGCTTCAATCAAATGATCAAGTGTTTCACCTTGAATGCGCATCACAGAGTTTAAGTTACTTTCAAGCGCGAGCTTTTCGGTAACGTTTTCAAATACCCAGGTTGCCCCGCCTTCATTGCGCGGCGATATGAGAACGCGTAAAGTTTGCCCATCTAAAAGATGCCACCATTCTTCAACGGGTTCGATTGCTGTGTAAATTTCAAGATGCTGGTCGCGCCACTTCTTCCAGTCAGGGTTTAAGGGCAAGATATTTTGATCGCGGATAGTATCAAGTAGCTCTGCATTGGATGGACTGTTTTCAAGCAGTGACGGCTCCATTTTCCATAATTGCTGGAAGCCTGAATTATGGAAAACAAGCTTTTGTGATCGATCAAAAATTGCGACAGCTGTTGCCAACTGGTCTAGCATTTTTGAGTGGCCCTCAATGGTTTCATTCAAAGTTGTGCGAATGTCTTCCGTAGCACTTTGATCAAGCGCTAAACCCATATTGCCTTCGTCAGTTTGGATATTATAAACTTCAAGCTTTTTTCTGTCACCAGCAACCGTTGCTGGCAAAATGGCATTGAAAATATCTTCAGTTGAAGAGCTTTCTTTGATGGTGTTTCGTTGCTCTAAATCAAAAAGCTCAGTTTGATTTTCAACAACTTCCTTCGGCGTTTTTAAGTCAAGCGCTTTTGCGTATGCAGCATTTACCCATGACAATTTACCATCTGTTTCCTGCATCCAAGCAGGCATCGGTATTTTCGCAAATAATGATTCAACCAGTTTGAATTTTGCTAAAGTTTTTTCGTGCTTTTTCTGAAGCTTGGCAAATTCTTCAGGCTCTCCACTTAATTGAGAGAAGCGAATATAAGCACATGCGCCTGACGTGCGCCCCTTTGCTTCCAAGACGTGGCCGGTTCTTGTTTCAATAATGCAATCAAAGCTCTCTGCACTGCTGCGCAGCACTTTTATAAGTGGCTCAAGCACTGCCGCGCTATCTTCATCAAGCCATGCAGTGAAGTTCAGAAATCCATCTGCATCTGTCGGTGCGTGATTTATATTGATAAATTTGCCTAAAATACTAGGCGCTTCATCTGGTGCATTCCATACAAGCGTGCATTGGCCAGCAATAGCAACAAGCGCCTCATTGCGATCAGAAGTTGCTCTTAGCTTTGATAAACTATGTTTAAGTTTGGTGTTTTCTTCCGTGATCCGTTTTCGTTCACGGATCATCCATGAGGCTGAAAGAAGGGCAAAGCTCATCGCGCCGCCAAATGCAGCTGCCATTAAGATATCGGGTGTACGAAGGGACTGAGCAAAATTATCAAAAAATGTTAGATTTGTTGATACATCATTGGCAAATGCATTTGAGCTGGTAAGTGCAAGCACCGCAAAACTACTCATGCTTGCCAAGGCAATTTTGCTTTGACCATATTTAAAGGCTTTCTGCAGTCGTTTTTTAGGCGTGCAGATTGTTTCATATCCATGAACATCGGAAAATGAGGTGTTCCCACTCACATTTCCGTTTATGAACGTCTTTTTATATGACGTTTCCCCTGGCATGTCTTTGGTCCTCTTGCCGCTCAATTAACCAGACTGCCCTGCTTTTATCACCTTCTTTATCAAATCAACTGATTCGTAGAAGTTTTTGATTCTTAACACTTTACCTAATTTGCAAGGTTGCTGAAAGTATTTTCCACAAAAAAAGCTGCAGCAGACCAAAGCCCGCTACAGCTACTAGATATTGTATATAAGAAGTTAAAAATTAGTATCTATAGTGTTCCGGCTTAAATGGGCCTTCTTGTGTAACACCAATATAGTCTGCCTGATCTTTTGAAAGTTCGGTCAATTTAACACCGATTTTCTGCAGATGAAGTCTCGCAACTTTTTCATCAAGATGTTTTGGAAGGATATAAACCTCGTTTTGATACTCATCTCCCTTAGTCCAAAGCTCGATCTGGGCAAGTACTTGATTGGTAAAGGATGCTGACATCACGAAGGATGGATGACCCGTTGCATTACCAAGGTTTAGCAGGCGGCCTTGCGAGAGAAGGATCATGCGATTGCCATTTGGCATTTCATACATGTCCACTTGGTCTTTGATGTTTATCATTTTCAGATTGCTAAGGTTTGCAACTTGAATTTCATTATCGAAGTGACCAATATTACCAACAATTGCCATATCCTTCATCTCGCGCATATGCTCGATACGAATAATATCTTTATTACCGGTTGTTGTAATAAAAATGTCAGCCTCAGCAACAGCGTCTTCAAGTGTAGTTACTTCAAAACCATCCATTGCAGCCTGTAGTGCACAAATAGGATCGATCTCTGTCACCTTAACACGTGCGCCAGCACCGCGAAGTGAAGCAGCTGAACCTTTACCCACATCACCATAACCACACACAACTGCAGTTTTACCAGCCATCATTGTATCTGTTGCGCGGCGAATGCCGTCTACGAGTGATTCTTTACAGCCATATTTATTGTCAAATTTAGACTTGGTAACGGAGTCATTCACATTGATTGCAGGGAAAGGCAATTGGCCGCTCTTGTGCAATTCATACAGTCTGTGAACACCTGTTGTTGTTTCTTCAGAAACGCCTTTAATGTCATCACGTGTCTTCGTGAACCAGCCTGGGCTAGCTGCCATGCGCTTCTTGATTTGCGCTTTGATAACTGTTTCTTCTTCAGAACTTGGGTTTGGAATAATGTCCTCGCCAGCTTCCGCACGCGCGCCCAATAGAACATAAAGCGTCGCATCACCACCATCGTCAAGAATAAGGTTCGCGCCGTCTTCGAACATAAATGATTTATCAAGATAATCCCAATGCTCTTCCAGTGTTTGTCCCTTAATGGCAAATACCGGAATTTTTGCTGCTGCAATTGCTGAAGCTGCGTGGTCTTGCGTTGAATAAATATTACAAGACGCCCAACGTACATCAGCGCCCAATTCAACAAGTGTTTCGATTAAAACAGCTGTTTGAATGGTCATATGAAGCGAGCCAACAATGCGTGCGCCTTTAAGTGGCTTTGAAGAGCCAAACTCTTCGCGTAGCGACATAAGACCAGGCATTTCTGTTTCTGCGATATCCAGTTCCTTGCGGCCAAAATCTGCAAGTGTGATATCTTTCACGATGTAATCTGTGAATTCTGACATTGTATATTCCTTTTTTGGGATGGTTCAGGCAGATGCCTGATGGACCTAAAAAACATGTATCCTGCAATTCCATTAGCAGGAAGTGGCGTGAAGCGCAATAG
>CAZXZQ010000040.1:0-13714 GCA_964645215.1 uncultured Rhizobiaceae bacterium
TTATATTATTCAAAATTAACCAATTATCAATATATCAATATTTGCCTATAAAGAACCTATTGCAATTCCTAGGGATTTTATGCCTTAATATACTTGGGGCATATTTAGTGGGAGGATTCAATGACATTTCCTTGGATGGATATTGCTAAAACATTTTCTGGCTTGAGTGAAATACCTGGGTCAGATGACAATCCAAAAATAGTTGAGATGTATAGTCTCTGCGGACACTCTCAAATAGTTGCTGATGAAGTTCCATGGTGCGCAGCATTCGTTGGATCATGCCTGAAATTAGCCGGATATAAAAACACAGGCAGCCTGATGGCTCGCTCATATGAGAAATATGGCGAACGCATCGATACACCTGTTGAAGGTTGCATTGTAGTTTTTTGGCGAAAGTCAAAATCGTCTGGTAGTGGCCATGTAGGCTTTTATGCAGGAGAAAGCTCAAGTGGCATAAAGGTCTTTGGTGGAAATCAAAACAACAAGGTGAACATCAAAAACTACTCGCGCAGTAAATTTCTAGGCTATTTTCTACCTACAACAAGTGAACAAACCAATTTACCCACAAACACAATTCTTCCAACCATACTAGACGTTAACTCAAGCAATGCCCCTGCGCATGTTTCACAAATGGGACACATGCCAACACCTGCCAAAAAAGATAGCTCAATGCCCAATCAAGATATAACTCTCACCGCTAAATTTCTTGCAATTCACCCATGGATCGAAAAATGGGAAGGCGGCTATGTTGATCATCCAAAAGATCCGGGTGGCGCAACAAATATGGGAATTACACTTGATACGCTTTCCAGATGGAGAGGAAGAAAAGTATCAAAAGCAGAAGTCAGAGACTTGTCTCAACATGAAGCAAGGCAGATTTTCAAGGCTTGGTATTTTGATATTGTAAGCGGAGAAAACCTCCCTGCCCCGGTAGCGCTTGCAGTTTATAACTCGGCTGTTTTAAGCGGTGTTCGCCGCGCATCGCGTTGGTTGCAAAAAGAAATCAATAAAATGGGCGAAACAATTGCAGTAGACGGTGAAATTGGTCCAGAAACACTTGGAGCAGCGTCAAGATTAAATCCACAAGACTTAGCCAATCGCTACTTCAATCGATACGAACAATTTTTACGAGGCTTAGGACATTGGGGAACATTTGGCAAAGGCTGGCTTAATCGACTGAATGATTTGCGAGCGGGTTCTTTAACTTTAAAAACAGAATTTGTACCTGCGCCAGCGCCTCAACCACAAGTCCCTATTCCGCAAACTCCTAATACCAATCAAGGCGACCCATCCAATTTGGTTCAACTTATTCTGGCTCTTGTATTGGCATTAAAGGGGAATAATACCTCCGCTTCTCTATTAAACAATGATGCGATTGCACAACTCATCAAAGCGGCTGGCGGCAATCCGCCTTCATCAGAGAACAATCTCACACCAATAAACAGAGCATTGGGAAAAGGCCTCGGCCAACTGCTAAATGGCCGCAAAACTGGCCTTGGCATCTTAGGCCTCCTAGGAACAAGCATCTTACCAATTCTAGTACCCGACTTGGCTGACGCCATTGAGATGACCAGCGAGAATGGAAAGACCATTTGGGGGTCTCTATCTGCAGCATTGTTAAGCTGGGGACTACTTGGGAAGACAGAAAAATGGGTTGCGGGCAAGTGATGAGGAAGCCAAGAAAATGAGAGTATTTTTATTCCGAGGATTGTTTGGTGGCCTATTTTCGACAGGCATGGATACACTTGCTGATAAACTATCTGCATTGGGCTACGAAGCCTCTGTCCATAGGTGGTCTGACCGCAGCAGAGTTGAAAATCAAATTTTAAATGATACCTCCGGTTCATTATCCCAAGGGATTAGTTTGATTGGACATTCACTTGGCGGCAATACGGCAAGCTATATTGCTGAAAGCATTGCTGCCAGAGGCGTCAAAATCAACTATCTGGCAACGATGGATGCTACAGCTCCAAAGCCCGTTCCTTCTGGTGTTCTTGCTGATAATTTCCGTTCGTCGGATTGGAGGGACAAACCTGTTTCCGGAGCAAATGAATTTGATTTCCCTGATTTAGCACATACAGAAATTGATAAAGATGAGCGGGTACATGAAAAAGTTCTTGAGCGCATAAGTTCATCTTTCTCAGCTACAACATCACATTCAGATACAGTTTCCATTGGAGGGTCAATTATGAACGACGATACAACCAGAGGTGCCAGTATTGGGCATCAATCCTCAAATACACATTATGATTCACAAAACCTTGCTAGTATAATTGCAGCATTGGCAGCAGTACTTAATAATCAAAATTCTAATCATCAGGTAGAAACTCAAAATCCAACACCATCGAACCTAGCAGTTACAAACGATAATCTTACGCCAATCAACGGTTGGCTTGGCAAGTGGGTTGGTAATCTCTTAAACGGCAAGAAAACAGGTCTAGGAATTGCAGGCTTGGCTGCTGTTTATATATTACCAACATTATTCCCCGGCCTTGCACCTATTCAGGCGATCTTCCAAGCGTTAGGCGCAACCAGCGAACAACTTGTGGGAGCAAAAGATATCGCAGCAGATCCAATTAATACGGGTCAAAATTTACTAACGCCAATTTTCACCGCCTTGGGTGGATGGGGCATACTTGGTAAAATAGAAAAATGGGTTGAGAATAAGCAGCGTTAAATTTTCAACCATCACATTTTAATTAGGTCATGCCGTGAGCGTTCATATGCAGGTAAATGTATTGTAATGCCTTTTGCTGAAAGCATATCTCGCTAAACTCAAAGAAAATAGTCAGGCATTCTTGTGCTTGAGACGATGTGCTGTTTCTCCTGGTATCGACTTAGTTGAAATCATGCTCAACATAATTTATCCGTCTACGATAGCTGGAGCCCATCAATTACAAGCAGAAGTTCTTGAAAGCCATAATGTTATTGATTGTAGCATTTCTCTAACGAATATTTACGCTTAGCATTTTAGATAATGTCATATAATATGAGACATATTCAGCAAAAAAAATTACCCGAAAGAACATTGGTTATTTCAAAACAATGGATTTAATTCAGGAAAATAACTTCATGGTCGGCGCCGCTGTTGGAAGTGGCATCTCTGCTTTAGCAGCAACAACGGGAGGTGCAGACTTTCTACTAGCTATCAACGCTGGTCGCCTTCGCAATATGGGGGCTCCTTCAATCACATGCATGCTTCCAACTCATAATGCCAATAGCCTTGGTAAAAATGTAGCACTCAACGAAATATTACCACTGGTTAGCATTCCCGTACTCCTTGGAGTGAATTGCTGGTCTTCAGAATTTGATCCGAAAACAGCAACTGAAGAAGCCCTCGAGTTAGGGGTTGCAGGAGTTGTTAACTTCCCATCCTCAATGCACTTTTCTTATGAAATTAGGCAGATTTTAGATCGGGCAGATATGGGGTTTTCTAAGGAAGTTGAAATGCTTGAGAAGGCACAAAAATTAGGACTTAAAAGCCTATGTTATTGCGGCTCAAAAAATCAAGCTGAACTAGCTGCCACCCATAAGATCGAATATATTTTATACAATTATGGTTGGAATGCTGGTGGAACACTTGGCCACCAAAAGCGCTCATCACTTGAAGAGGCTGGCAGCATTGCGCGTGAAGTTAGCTTAGCCGTTAAAAAGATCAATCCAAATTCAAAGTTTTTACTGGAAGGTGGTCCGATCATCACTGATAGCGACCTTGAATATGTCATCCAATATGCTGAAATTGACGGTTATGTTGGAGGCTCTACGTTAGACCGACTTCCATTTGAAACTACTGTTGCCAATAAAATTGCGGGCTATCGCCAGGCAGGTGTCGCTAAGAATGTTTCTAGAAAATCAGATATCACGACGATAGAATGGCTACGGAAATATGGCTTCAAAGGGGAAGCGCCAAGCCTTATTAAGTTCATACAATCACTGCGAAGCATGCAAGATATTAATCATAGTTTTGCTGTTTCAGTTGATGATGGACTTGATGTTGAACCCATTCTTAATGCAATCAGAAGTGAGAAGAATAAATCTGTTTTAGTCATCGATACCTTGGTTGAAAATACACCGTCTAAAGTATCTCGTTTACTCTTAGGACAAAAGCTGGAAGATAAAATTGAATTAGGTGTTTTAGCTGATCCTGATCTAGATACCATTGTGATTCAGAACGCCCAGGCTCTACCAATACATGCTCAGCGTAGACTTGCTAAGGCGATAATGTCTGGTGTGATTTATCATCCAGAAACAAGGCGCAAACATACAGTTAGTTCAAAAATTGTGATCTTAACGAACCAGAGCCTAGATGAAAATCGTGCTTTACAGGGATTTACAACTGAATTTGCAAGCTTGTTTAAAGGTTGGACGATTGAATATCCTCCACTAAGGAGCAGGTCTTCAGATGTTGTTGAGTTGCTGAATTCTCAAATCTTAAAAATGGGGGTCGAGAAAGAGAATATTCCTATATTCTCGCCAGCTTCAATTCAGCTGCTCATTGGCTATTCGTGGTCGGGCAATGATGTTGATCTTGTTAATGCTGCGGGGATACTTTTATCTAAAGAACATCAAGGTGAAATTTCTCAAGAAGACACAAAGGCGCTATTGTTAGAATTAGCATCGCAAGAAGTTGCGGTTTCTTTTGATGTGGCGAGTGAAAAAAATAAAGTTGTAGAATATCTATGGCGAAATGGATTTAGTCGTACGCGCACTGCAGCAGCTTTGGGCATTTCAAGAAAGACACTTTATAATAAACTTAAAAAATACGGTATTAATTGAAGATACTTAAATCATTTTCGGGCGCAAAATGTGTGGTGAAGTTTCGTCCTTGCTCTCACTTTCTTGACGATAACAAAAGCTTTGTCCTATCCATCGTGCTTCATCTAGTTTTGCTAATATTGATGTCTCTTTTAGATTCCTTTGATGAAGAGATGGAAAGCCGCTGACAAAGCTTGAGACCTGAGGCATGACACAGATTGCATTAGGAGTTATTTTTACAAATTCTAAGACATCTTGTTCAGATGCGATTATGCAAAGTGTGTTAAAGCCTTTTTGTTGGAGGTCAGACAGCATCTCAACTTCTTTTGCGATGCCCATACCAACTTCTGATAGATATTGTTCGAATTCTGCATCATGCAACCCGATACTCGGCATATTGCAAACCCATTTAACACCTGCTTTTTGAAGAGTTGCTACGGTACTTGAAAAATTCAAAAAATGATCAGTTAAGAAAAGTCCAACACAAGAGGTTTGGCAAATATTATAATTATTACTAACGCTCTCCAAAATAGCTTCATTACTGGACATGGTAGGCAGTAGCATTGCTACTTCTAGAGGAATTTGATCAGTTTTAAATCCTGGGTTGAACGTTAAAATTCTTTCCAGCCGTGCATTGTCTGAATCAATTTCAGCTTTTGTATTTTTGACTTCCCAAGAAAGCAAACTTCATTTCCTATATAATAATTACCCAATATTACCCATATCTGGACAGCAATTCAATTGCGGATATCAGTCTTCTCATGTGATGCTTTAGTCTAATTATTTTAAGAGCTTTCAAAAGTTTTGCAATTTATGAGGGGAGGATTTCTTATTGCGAACTAAGCGTTCAACAATTCTACTATGTATACTGTGTGTTACCGTATTAAGTTGGCTGATCGTCGCTGTGTGGCCCGAATGGCTCGTTGACATTATGGGACGCAAAAAAACATTTGTAAGCACAATTCTAAGCGGATTAACATTAGGTGGGCTCTATTTCCTTGTTGCAAGTGGTTTCACGCTTGTTTTTGGCTTAATGCGCAATGTAAACCTTGCACATGGCACTATGTATCTTTTGGGTGGATATATTGGATATGAAGTCGCGGCACGCACTGGCAATTGGTATCTAGGCATTGTTGCCGCTTTCTTTGCAGTGGCTATCTGTGGGGCTCTTTTACAGATAGTTGTATTCCGACGAATGCAAGGTGACGACCTTCGTCAAACACTTGTCACTATTGGCATTTCTATTGTTGCAGCTGATCAAATGTTAGCAATATGGTCTGGCGCAACATATCAGTTCGATCCACCAGAATGGTTATATGGCGCCATTCAATTACCAATTGTTACAGCAGTCAAATCTTCCGGCGCTGAAGTATTTCTAAAATACCCTTCATATAGATTGTTTGTTTTGGGCATCTCGATTGTAATAGGGATTGCACTTTGGTTGCTTCTAAACAAAACGCGCATTGGAATGATGATCAGGGCTGGTGTTGATGACCCTGACATGCTCCAAGCTTCAGGTACTAATGTAAATTTGGTTTTTGTTCTCGTTTTTGCAATTGGAGCTGGGCTTGCGGGTTTTGCAGGTATTGTAGGAGGCTCAGCCCTTTCTATAGCGCCAGGTGAAGATATTAGATATCTACTTGCATCACTGGTAGTCGTCATTGTGGGTGGTATGGGCTCTGTTACTGGCGCTGCGATTGGTGCGGTTATCATCGGATTGGCCGAACAATTCGGCTTAGCATATTTTCCAACTTATGGTGTGGTGCTCACTTTTCTGATTATGATTTTTGTCTTGGCTGTTCGCCCACAAGGTTTGTTGGGAAGCGCTAGATGAGTATTCTAAAAACAAAATTTGGCTGGGGTGCCCTGTTCGGCTTATTGCTAATCTATCCAATATTCGCAACAGAGTTTTTCATACTTCAAATAGGTGCATATTCATTAATTCTAGGCTTAATTGGGTTATCACTTATGGTTCTCGCAGGTTATGGGGGAATGGTTAGCTTATCACAGCTAACTGTTGCGGGCGTTGCTGGCTACACAATCGCTATACTCGGAAACAATAGTTCTGGGGTAATGGGATTGGGTTGGCCGCAGCCCGCTATTATTTTAAGTGCACTATTGTGTTCTGTAATTGCTGGAACATTGATCGGCATCATATCAGTTCGCACAAAAGGCATATATACAATCATGATTACCTTGGCGATTGCTGTGGCATTTTTCTATTTTGTTAGACAAAACTATGAAATTTTCAATGGCTTTACTGGTTTTGCAGGCATCGACGCACCTATAATTTTCGGGCTTAAACTTCGTGAGCCACTATTATTTTATTATGTATCATTGCTGGTCGTTTCAATATTCCTAATTGCTGTTTTATTGACCAGCCGCTCTGTATTTGGATTAACTCTGCAAGCCCTGCGCGATAACCCTCGCCGAATGCACACGCTAGGCTATAGTGTAAATACGCATAGAGTATTTGCACATGCTTTAGCGGGCTTGATGGCGGGGGCAGCAGGCATATTACTCGTCTGGTTTAATGGTAGAATCTCACCAGGCTCAGTCGGAGTTGATGTTGCAATTGACATACTAGTCATCACCGTAATTGGTGGTTTACGTCATCCCATTGGTCCGTTTTTAGGAGCAATATTATTTGTATTACTCGAAAATTTCGCAATCGGCTTAATCGCCCAAGATCGATTTAATACCGTTATTGGAATCACATTCTTACTTATCATTTTCTTTTCGCCAGATGGGCTTTTGGGTCTCTGGGAGAAAGCTCGCCTGACACTTGGTTTAACGCCTACAGCCAAGTCTAATGGGAGTTTATTAGCAAAAAATAAGGCGTAAAAACAGAAGTAACTTGGAGGAAAAAATGGCTACTTTTAAAATGAAACTATATGCAACAGCAGTGATGGTTGCATCCATAACTGCTACATCTACTATGGCAGAAGAATTAAAAATTGGTGCTATAGCAACCTTAGAAGGCGCTTTTACTGTTCTGGGGGAAGATGGTATTCGCGGTGTCGAAATGGCACTTAAAGAGTTCAACAATACTGCGGGTGGGCATACACTTACGCTCGTAAAAGCTTCGTCTGATACATCACCAGATAGTGCTGTGAGAGCTGCAAGAAAATTGATTGAACAAGATGGATCTAAAATTCTTGTTGGGCCGCTTTCAGGTTCTGAAGGACTAGCGGTTAAAGATTACGCCAAGACTAAGCCAAATGTTACGTTCTTGAATGGCTCATCTGCTGCTCAAGATACAACGTTGCGTGAGCCAGCTGAAAACTTTTTCCGTTTTTCAACCGATGGCGCACAATGGATGGCTGGACTAGGTGAATATACATTCAACACTAAGGGTTATAAGTCGATTGCTATTCTAGCAGAAGATTATTCATTCCCTTACTCACTGGTCTTTGGTTTCCTAGAGCCATACTGCCGTGCAGGTGGTAAAGCGCGTGTTGAAGATCGTTTCTGGGTTCCGATTGGCAACAAAGACTACTCATCTGTGATTTCAGCATTACCTGATGATGTTGACGCATTGTTTGTTGGGCTTGGTGGTGCAGATGCAGTTAACTTCCTAAGTCAGTATGAACAAGCTGGCGGCGACCTTCCATTGGTTGGTGGATCAATCACAGTTGACCAAAGTGTGCTTGGTGCTAAAGGCAAAACTCGTGACTTTGTTGTTGGCACTCCTTCTGCCGGTCCTATCTCAGATACATGGGATGACCCACGCTGGGCTAAGTTTGTTACAGACTACAAAGCACAATTCCCAGATGGTTTCCCATCTCCATCAATCTTTGCGCATGCTTACTACGTGAATACAAAAGCAGCTTTACTTGCATTGGACGAAGTTAAAGGTGACCTTTCAGACGGTGGCGCAAAATATCGTGCAGCATTGAGCTCATTATCATTTGATACGCCAACTGGCAAAGTATCATTGGATGAACGTCGTAATGCTGTCGCTGATATTTTCCTTACTGAAGTCACCGAAGGTGCTGATGGTAATCTGGTCAACAAAACCATTAAGGTTATTCCACAAGTATCTCAAACCTTTGGTTTGAAGTATGAGGAGTTCCTTAAATATGGGTCAGTTGGCAGAGAGAACCCAACCTGTAACTAATAGAGCCAATTTGTAAGCTAGTATGTATCGCAATGAATGCAGTAGATCAGTCTTTTAATATGAACATTGATGCCCAAAATATTGCTTTGGAACTTAGCGGCGTAAGGTGCCAATTTGGCGCTTTGGTTGCTGTCGATGATTTCAATATGATCTTAGGCCAAGGAGAGCGCCGTGCAATCCTTGGTTCTAATGGCGCTGGTAAAACTACGTTATTCAATTTGATAACTGGAGATTATCCAGTTTCCTCTGGTTCCATAAAATTTTTTGGACAAGAGGTAAGCAAGCTTACACCACAAGAAAGGGTTCGGCGTGGACTTCGCCGAACCTATCAAATTTCCTTATTATTCGGAAATCTTTCAGTTTTAGACAATGTATACTTGGCATGCCGTGGTGTCGTTGGTGGTCGCTTTTCTTTATTGCGACCTAAAGTTGACGAACCAGCATTGCAACAAGCCGTAGAGCTGATTGAGCAATTACATTTAAACGATGTGATTGATGTCAATGTAAGTGAGTTAAGCCATGGCCAACAAAGGCAATTAGAAATTGCCTTAGCCTTAGCAGGTGACCCTAAGCTTATCTTATTTGATGAACCTGCTGCAGGGCTTTCACCCATGGAACGAGGTGATTTAGTTTCTATTCTGACAAACTTACCAGCATCAATTGGCTTTATTATTATTGAACATGATATGGATGTTGCATTGCGTGTTTCTGAGAATGTAACGATGATGCATAATGGTCGAATTTTCAAAGAAGGTTCACCCTCAGAAATAGAAAATGATGATGAGGTTCAAGCACTCTATCTGGGAGCAAATCATGACTGATAGTGTGCTCACCATTCGTGATCTTAATGTCTATTATGATGCTGCACATGTTTTGCAGGGAATTAATTTTAATGTTTCAAAAGGTGTGCACGCAATTCTAGGTCGTAATGGAATGGGCAAAACGACGCTATGTAATGCCATTATGGGGTTAGTTCCCGTCGAAAGTGGCAGCATAGAACTTCATCAAAGAGACATCACTAATAATCCACCTTATAAAATTGCAAACTCTGGTATTGGATATACCCCTCAAGGAAGACGTTTATGGGCATCCTTGAGTGTTGATGAACATTTACAATTGATCTCTACCAAGAGAGACGCGTCGTGGACAATAGAACGAATTTACGAAACATTTCCAAGATTAGCTGAGCGCAAAAAGAATGGTGGTAGCCAGCTTTCTGGCGGCGAGCAACAAATGCTATCTATTTCGCGTGCGCTCTTACAAAATCCTAGCTTATTGATACTTGATGAACCTACCGAGGGCTTAGCGCCCTCTATTGTTACTCATGTGGAAGAAATCTTGATTGAACTTGAAAAGGAAGGTGAGATTGCCATCCTTCTTATTGAACAAAACATTTCGGTCGCTACACACGTTGCAAAAGACATCGCGATTATGGTGAACGGAAAAATAGCAACCGTTATGCCTTCCGATGAATTTGTAAATGATAAAAAACTACAACAACAATTAATGGGTGTCGGCCGTATGGAAGCGGCGCCTATCCATCAGAATTAAGGGAGTAATTTTATGCCACTAAAAGCAAGATCAGGATCTGCAATTGTAGCTGGTACATTTGATACAAAATCGGCTGAGTTAAATTATATTGCAGATCATTTAAAAGCTGCTGGCGTTACAGTCAGCACGGTTGATCTTTCAACACGACTTCCAGCATCAAGTTGCGATGTTAAACCTTCTGAGGTTGCTGCTCATCACCCAGACGGTGCAAAAGCGATTGATACAGGTGATCGTGGCACTGCGGTGGCTGCTATGTCTGTTGCCTTTGAAAATTGGGCACAAGCCAATCTTGGTTCAATTGCGGGTATGATTTCAGCAGGCGGCAGTGGCGGTACAGCACTTGCATCACCCGCGATGCGTAGTCTTCCGGTTGGTGTGCCAAAAGTTCTAGTTTCTACAGTCGCTTCGGGTGATGTTGGTCCATATGTTGGCCCATCTGATATGACAATGATGTATTCCGTAACGGATGTACAAGGCCTTAATCCGATTTCTATGCAAGTGCTTGGTAATGGTGCTGCAGCACTCGCAGGTATGATTTCATATGCGCCGCAAGCGGACAGCGACGCAGTTCATAAAACAGGCCTTGGTCTCACCATGTTTGGTGTTACAACACCTGCGGTACAAGCAATCGTTGCCAAGCTTGAAAATGATTTTGAACCTTATGTTTTCCATGCAACAGGTGTTGGTGGACGATCTATGGAGAAGCTTGTTGATGGCGGCTTCATTACAAATGTTATTGATACAACAACCACTGAAGTTTGTGACCTTCTATTTGGCGGTGTATTCCAAGCAACCGAAGATCGTTTTGGTGCAATCATCAGAACTAAAGTGCCTTACGTTGGCTCTGTTGGGGCCCTGGATATGGTCAATTTTGGTGCGCCGCCAACTGTGCCAGAAAAATATTCTGATCGTTTGTTCTATGAACATAATCCACAAGTAACCCTGATGCGCACAACAGTCGAAGAAAACAAGCAAATGGGTGAGTGGATTGTTGCCAAACTGAATATGATGGAAGGCCCTGTTTGCTTTTTATTACCTGAAGGTGGCCTATCTGCGCTTGATGCGCCTGATATGCCATTCTGGAACAGTGACGCAAGAAACGCACTCTATGAGGCTATTCGCTCAGGCTTTAAAGAAACAGATAATCGAAAACTGATTAATACGCCTTATCACATCAATGATCCCGAATTTGCTGAATTAGCAGCAAATTCTCTAAAAGACATAAGTTAATAGGAGCAAGAAAATGCAAAACCTAGATAAAGATAAGCTCTTAGCTAAATTTCAAAAAATGAAAGCTGATAAAATACCAATCATTGGTGGGGGTGCTGGCACGGGGCTATCAGCCAAATGTGAAGAAGCTGGCGGGATTGATCTGATTGTGATTTATAATTCAGGCCGATATCGCATGGCAGGTCGAGGCTCATTGGCAGGTCTTATGCCGTATGGTGATGCAAACGGTGTTGTCATGGAAATGGCAGGTGAAGTTCTTCCAGTGGTCAATGAAACGCCCGTACTTGCAGGTGTTTGTGCTTCTGACCCTTTCCGTATGATGGATAAGTTTCTAGATGAAATAAAAGCTACTGGTTTTGCTGGTATTCAAAACTTCCCAACCGTTGGGCTTATTGATGGTAACTTCCGTGCAAACTTAGAAGAGACAGGCATGTCTTATCAGCTGGAAGTTAATCTGGTTGCCATGGCACATAAGAAGGGCTTGCTCACAACACCTTATGTCTTCAGTGAAGAAGACGCAAAAGCAATGGCCGGTGCAGGTGCTGATATCATAGTATGCCATCTAGGGCTTACTACAGGTGGTTCTATTGGTGCAGAAACAGGCGTAACCCTAGAACAATCGCCCGCACTGGTTGATGCTTGGGCTGCTGCTGCTTTGTCTGTAAATCCTGATGTTATTATTCTTGTTCATGGCGGACCAGTAGCAATGCCTGAAGACGCTGAATTTGTTCTCAAGAACACAAAAAACTGTCATGGCTTCTACGGTGCTTCGTCTATGGAAAGACTACCAACGGAGATAGCATTAACGGAGCAAACAGCTACCTTTAAAGCAATTAAGTTTTAAGGAACTGCTATAGTCTCCTTTATTGCATATTGAGATGCTCTAACATTTTTTACTCCTAGCAGCTTTAGGGATGAATATCTCAACAAGACTCTGTTTACGTCAATCAATGAAGCTAGAACCAAAAGAAACTTGGCCGCATAAGGTCAAAACAGAATGACAGTTTTAGGGACTTGGCATCCATAATGAAGTTAATAATATAATGACTAGTCCTATAAGCACAGCGCTGCCCCATTGTGGTTCAGAGCACCAATCACATTAATCTAGATTGTTGATTACTATAACAAATCAAGCACGAGGGTTGCATATCCCTCAAACTCAGATTGATTCGGCAATACATTATTACGTAGCGGAACCGCAGCCGATAAGTCTAATCTTACATGCTGAGTAAATGGCATGGAAATACCAATACCAGCTGATGCAAGAGTCGTTCTTTCAGGAAAGGTTGAGAACACTTCACCAAAATCAGCAAAAATATATGTATCAATAAAGCTGTCATCAAATGTGAATATTTTATGCAACTCTAAATTCGCATAATAACCTCTATCACCTGCAACACCATCAGATGGATAACCGCGAACTGTATTTGGGCCACCAATTTGGAAGAGAAGATTACCTGGTAAAAGCTCTTCTTCTGTCCATTGCCAAGCACCATTGAAACTAATCGAAGTATCGTCTGAAATGGCATATTGTGCAGATATAGTTCCAGTGGGGACAAATATATCGCTATTTGTTAAGGCAATATTGTCATCAACATCAGCAAATACAAATTGTGTATTTGTTGAAAATGAAAAACTATCTGACTGATAAACTGTTGATAGGCCAGGTGCTAATCGAACTGTTCTCGTATCAACGACATTCTGACCATCTACTAAGGTTTCAGATTCCCCATACGAAGCAGCAAAATTAGCAAGTACCGTCCATTTATCTTCAACATATAATGGCTGAGTAAGCGTAGCTGAACTGGTTTGTGTTTCACCTGTAATATCAAGGATGGACGATAGAGGACCATTTACAACTTGAATATCTGAATAAGAATGAGCAACAGATAGTCGTGTGCCAAATTTATTGATCGGAAAGTCGTAATCAACGGTAACCGCTTCACTGCCGTCGGTCATGATGCCATAAAGAAGGAATGTATCGTCAATGCCCAGGGCGCGTCCTGGCTCAATATCACCAAGGATGCCACATTGTTGGAAAAAGCCCTGGCGCCCGGT
>CAZXZQ010000041.1:0-8326 GCA_964645215.1 uncultured Rhizobiaceae bacterium
GAACCAGTGACCCCTACAATGTCAATGTAGTGCTCTCCCGCTGAGCTAATCGCCCTAACAACACACGCATGCGCATTGATTGGTGTGTCCGCATACACCATAAAGCATGGCAAGCGTCAACAGATATAAGATATATTTTTAGGCCACTTAAACTGTTATGCCGCCGCAAGCATTTTCTCAACTTCATTTACAAGATCACGCAAATGAAACGGCTTGGATAAAACTTTTGCGTCTTTTGGTGCATTCGAGTCTGGATTTAATGCCACTGCAGCAAAGCCTGTAATAAACATGACCTTCATATCTGGATCAATTTCCGTTGCACGGCGCGCAAGCTCAATCCCGTCCATCTCAGGCATCACAATATCGGTAAGCAATAGCGTAAAAGGCTCTTCTCGCAAACGGTCATAGGCACTTGCACCATTGTCAAAGGCTATTACTTCGTAGCCAGCCTTATCAAGCGCCTTTTCCAAAAAACGGCGCATATCATTATCATCTTCGGCAAGTAAAATTTTGGTCATATTTGATACATCTACAAGGTTGAAATTAAGTCAGGCTATTTCACACTGATTCTATAAATATCAAATGAACAAAATTAAGGGAAATAAAAAATATAATTAAGAAAGTGCAACCAAGGCTAGACAACTGTGCCACCAATGATAAATTTAGTCAGAATATGTTCCATGACAAAAAACTCAGGCACTAATGACCGCTTATTACGACCCTACTTATAATCCTGCGCTAACAATGATTGAGCCTGATATACACTCAGCACCCATTGTTTTAAACTCGCCACATAGCGGTAGAGATTATCCGTTTGAATTTCTTGATGCGTCAAGGCTCGGCAATTTAAGCATCAGAAAGTCTGAAGATTTTTTAGTGGATGAACTTGTGAAGGGAGCAACAACGCATGGGCTTCCACTTCTTATGGCAAATTTTCCGCGTGCATATTTAGATGTAAACAGAGAACCTTATGAACTCGACCCGGCCATGTTTGAGGGGAAATTACCTTCACACGCAAACACACACTCCATTCGTGTAGCAAGTGGCCTTGGCACAATTGCAAAGATTGTCGCCGAAGGTGAAAATATTTATAAACATAACTTAAGCGTTGAAGATGGTTTAGAACGCATAGAAACACTCTATAAACCATATCACGCAGCTTTAAGGGAGCGCCTTGCAAAAACGCATGTTGAATTTGGATGCAGTCTATTGGTTGACTGCCATTCAATGCCCTCCAGACAACATATAGGGCTGTCTAAAAATCAAGCAGATTTCGTATTAGGAGACCGGTTTGGTTCAAGTTGCAACCCGGCTATTGTAACAGCAGCTAAACTTATACTCATGGAAATGGGGTATACAGTTGAAGTGAACCGCCCTTATGCCGGTGGTTTTATTACCGAACATTATGGCCGTCCTGAAAATGGCCTTCATGCACTACAGATTGAACTAAACCGCGCGATATACATGGATGAAACCAGAATTTTGCCAACTGAAAATTTTGAAACAGTCGCTCGCGATCTTACAGAGTTTTTTGCTCAACTTATGACTCTTGATTGGGCTTCTATGTCTGGCACATTGCCGCTCGCTGCAGAATAGAAAAATTTTTGGCTCTACGTTCTATTCAGCATCAGAGCCCGGCAGGAATGACTTGATAGCGGCCAAAACCTGCTCGCGGTAAATATCATTTTCTTGAAACAATTCGTGCTTGGCGCCACTTACAGACAAAGAATATCCAGAACGTAATCTGCGCCCAAGATTTTCAATCGCTTGATTATTAACAACCGTGTCTGCACTCGCAGAAATCAACAAAGTCGGGATTGTGATCAATCTATGAAAATCCATATCGTTTACGCGGTCCATTGCACGCATAGCAGCAAACACCCATGCAGAAGTGGTCCCACCTGTAGATAGCTCTCGATGCTCTTCAATAAATTGCTTCATGCGCTCATAGCGCTCCGTATCTGAAGTAAGCATATTGCCCGCAAAAGGACGACTGGTAGTCGGTGTTGCACCAGAACCCAAATAGGTTTCACCCAACCCAACAAATGTAAGGAAGCCGGATAAAACTCTTACCAAAGGTTCAGCAATAGGCTGACGACCAAGGCCTAATAACGGGGATGTTAAAACCATTCGGCGAATACGGTTTGAAAAATTTGGCGCTGCTAAAAGTGAAACCAAGGCACCGGTTGAATGCCCCACAATAAAATAAGGCGGCGTACAATCTGGCAATGCAACTTGATCCATAATGGTATCAAGGTCTGTTACATAATTTTCGAAATCATCGATGTAACCTGCCCTGTTATTTTCAAGTACGCGGTCAGAACCCCCTTGCCCGCGCCAATCAAATGAAAGAACCTCAAACCCCATTTCAAGGAAGTCTGAAATCAGCTCAAAATGCTTTTCAATATATTCAGCACGTCCCGCCAAAAGCATGATTGTGCCTTTGCATGGGTAATTGGTAGAGCTCCACCGGGCATACCGAATTTTGTACTCATCAGGTGTAATTGCATAATCTGCAACTGCACCTTCAGGTATCGGATTATAAGCTGTATTTACGAGTATGTTTGACAGGGTAAAATTTCCAACTTCTTGAAATCAATCCCATCAATACCCAAATTATTGTCAGGACGCCAGATGGGTCCTGATAAAAACTTCCGCCCACTATTGGGGGAAATTAGAAAAACGGGCCTTTGCCCATTCGCTAACGTCGCTTCAAAGGAGGACATTATTATGCGAGCATTTGATTATTCACCACTATACCGTTCAACCGTAGGCTTTGACCGCCTGTTTTCCATGCTGGATAACATGGCTCAACCCGATACTACGCAATCCTATCCGCCCTATAATATAGAACGGACTGGCGAAGATGCATATCGAATTACAATGGCTGTCGCCGGATTTTCCGAAGCCGATATATCCATTGAGGCAAAAGAGAGTACGCTCACAATCACAGCTGAAAAAGAGGCTGAAGAGAGTGACAATGAAATACTCTTTCAAGGCATTGCCGCGCGCGCATTCGAACGCCGCTTCCAACTTGCTGACCATGTGGAGGTTAAAAATGCAAGTTTAGAAAATGGTCTATTGCATATTGATTTAAAGAGAGAAGTGCCAGAAGCTATGAAGCCTCGTAAAATCGAGATTGGCAAATCTCCAAAGCAGATCGAAGGCAAAAAAAGTAAATAACCTTCCCTAGATGCGAAGCATCTCCTCCCAAGCTTCGCAATAAAAAGGCGCTCTGGTTCCTCCCAACCAACCCGGAGCGCCTTTCCTATTTTGCTAAAAATATGGCAATACGTTCAATCGCCCGCTCAATATTTTCTTCTGAGTTTGCATAAGACAGGCGGATATAGCCCTCTCCCAAAATTCCAAAATCTGGCCCACCGATTGTCGCAACACCGGTTTCTTCAAGAAGTGCAGAAGCAAGCTCTTTTGCTTTCCATCCGGTTTCTTTGATATTGGGGAACGCATAAAAAGCACCTTTCGGTATTTCACAGGTAATGCCATTAATCGCATTCATTTTTTCAACAACCAGTTTACGTCGATTATCAAAGGCTGTCATCATCATATCTACCGCATCTTGTGGTCCATCAATTGCTGCTATGCCTGCCATTTGTGATGGCGCATTAACACAAGACCAAGCGTTGACCGCCAATTTGCGCACATTGTTATAAAGCGCATCTGGCCAGATTGACCATCCCATACGCCAACCTGTCATCGCCCATGTTTTGGACCAACCATTAAGCACAATCAGACGGTCGCGAATTTCAGGATAATTCAGCAAAGATTGATGCATCTCGCCATCATAAGTCATAACATCATAAATCTCATCAGACATGATCGCGACATTGGGCCATTTTTCAAGCCCAGCTACAAGCTTATCAATTTCAGCTTTTGGCGTGACACCACCACACGGATTAGCAGGCGAATTGATGATAATCAGCCGTGTATTTTCATTAATCAGCGCCAGTGTTTCATCTGCAGAAAACGCAAAACCGTTTTCCTCACGAATTGGCACTGGTATCGGCGTTGCCCCAGTATATTCAATCATTGAGCGGTAAATCGGGAAACCCGGGTCAGGATATAAAATTTCGGCACCCGGCTCACCAAACATAACAATTGATGCATACATCGTAACTTTGCCACCAGGCATGATCATAATATTTTCTGGAGAAACTTCTTCACCGGTCATTGTGAGCGTGCGTCGTGCAACCGCTTCTCTGCATTGAAGTGTGCCATTGGCGGGCGTGTAACCATGATGGCCATCTTTCAATGCTTTAATCGCAGCTTCTACAATATGTTCAGGCGTTTGAAAGTCTGGCTGGCCGATACCAAGGTTGATTATATCCATACCGCCTGCTGCTAATTGCGTGGCGCGCGCAAGAACGGCAAAGGCATTTTCCTCGCCAATTCTGTCAAAACCGGAAACTGTTTTTAGCATTGCTTATCTTCTTCAATTCTGATTTGTCTTGAAGACAAAGAACATGTTTTTTTTGGAATGAAAAGATGCAAGACCTTAAAAACTGGAAACCTTGCGAAAGACCATACAAGAAGGTGATGGAAGGCCGCTATGTGCGCCTAGAACCATTAAACATCGCTGAACATGGTGATGGACTTTATGAAGCTGCAATTGCAGGTGATTCAGATGGGAGGTTCCGCTGGTTGCCAGAAGTAACACCTGAAACAAGAGAAGCATTTCAATCTTGGCTCGAAATCGCGCAAGCAAGCCCAGACCCGATGTATTTTGCTGTAATTGATTTAAAGTCAGGAAAAATTGCTGGCCGCCAAACCATGATGCGCATGGACCCCGCAAATGGCGTATCTGAGATTGGTCACATACATTGGGGACCGCTTATCCAGCAAACACCAGCAACGACGGAAGCCTTTTTTCTCTTCGCTTCACATCTGTTCGATGAACTTGGCTATCGACGCTTTGAATGGAAATGTAATGATAGAAATGAACCTTCAAAACGCGCAGCCCTACGCTATGGCATGACGGCTGAAGGCGTTCATCGCCAACTGCAAATTGTCAAAGGCGAGAATCGCGACACAGCTTGGTTCTCATTGCTTGACCATGAATGGAAATTGGCAGGAGCAGCAATGCGTGCTTGGCTTGATCCATCCAATTTTGATTCAAACGACAAACAGATCAAACGTCTGGAAGTCATACGGAACGAAATGGCATGAGCTTACCTAAGCGTGACTTCACCCAAATGTCGGACACTGACTTAAATGCCGCAGATACGTCAGACTGGATTGCCATATTACCCCTCGGCGCAACTGAGCAACATGGCCCTCACCTACCCTTTCAAACAGATACAATCATTGCAAGTGGCATAGCAAAACACCTTGGCGAGGCTGTAAACCAAACTTTCCCAGCAACCTTCCTGCCGACCGAGCCAATAGGATATTCGATCGAGCATTCTGACTTTGAAGGTAGTAAAACGCTCTCCTTTGACGAAGCAATTAACAAGTGGATTGCTATTGGTGAGAAACTGTCTGCCCAAGGCATTCGCAAAATGCTGATCTTAAATGCGCATGGTGGCAACTCACCACTGATGACAATTGTTGCTACAGAACTCCGCGTACGCTGCAATATGCTTTGTGTCGCGACAAGCTGGACGCGATTTATTGCGGGCGGCAAGACAGTTACAGCAGAAGAGAAATCCTTTGGCATTCATGGTGGCGACATTGAAACATCCGTAGTGCTTGCGCTCAAACCAGATACCGTTGATATGTCAAAGGCAGAAAACTTTCCATCATTTCAGGAAAAATTGGCCAAAACCAATAAACACCTCCGCGCTTATGGCCCACATGCGTATGGCTGGAAGGCGCAAGATCTAAATCTACAAGGCGTAACGGGTAATGCGTCTCTCGCCACAGCAGAAAAAGGTAAGGCGCTTATCACGACAGCCGTAAACGGACTGGTTGAACTCCTGCACGAAATACATACATTCAACATGGATGATTTAAAGTAGGACTTTCTCTTGGATACACTAACCAGAATGCAAGCATTTGTGGATGTCGTTGACGAAGGTGGGTTTTCTGCTGCCGCACGTAAAGTGGGCCGCTCAAAAGCCTTAATGTCAAAATATGTGCGCGAACTTGAAGATGAACTTGGCATTCTCTTGCTTAACCGAACCACGCGCCAATTTTCTTTGACAGAGGCTGGAAAGGTTTTACATAAATCTGCTCTAGAAATTTTGCAAAAAGTGGGTGATTTGCAAGACACCGTGCGAGAAGCAGGTAAGGGCCATAAAGGACGTTTACGCATCTCCGCACCGCGCTCCCTGACCGACCTCGAAATTGGCTTGCCAATTGTCGAATTTGCGGCAGCCTATCCAGAAATCACAATCGATATAAATCTTGATGATGCTATGGTTGATATGGTGGAAGACGGATTTGACGTGGCTATTCGAATTTCGCAATTGGCAGATTCATCCCTCATCGCAAAAAAATTGGCAAGCTTCCGCCTTGTTTTATGTGCAAGTCCTGAATTTCTAGAAACGTATGGCAGCCCAAAAACACCTCAAGATTTAGGCGATGTGCCATGCATCGTAGACACTAATTTGATGCGTCGCGCGAACTGGCGGTTTTTAGATGATGATGGCGAAGAAATTAGCATCCCTGTGCGCGGGACAATTGAAGTTAATAGCCCAGAAGTTGCACGACGAGCAGCACTTGCAGGTCTTGGATTGACACTTGTGCCTGAATTTTCAATTGAAAAAGAACTCGCGGCCGGCACCCTTATAAGCTTAATGGAAGACCGCATCCCTAAAGGCGGTGGCATTTATGCAGTATATCCGCACCGCCGCCATGTACCCGGAAAAGTTCGCGTGTTCGTCGACTTCCTCGCCAAATGGTTTAAAGAAAAAAGCAAATGCGGCGAATGAAACCAGCCCTATGACAAGGATTTCATTTGCCTAACTTTCGACATGTGAATATTTTAGAAACCATATTATAGTAAAAACAAGTGATTTGAAATTTGAGGCTTAATCTGTGATTCGCAGAATTCTAAACACGTTAGCAATCAGCACAAGCACTTTGCTTTTGGCCACCACATGGGCGAATGCGCACCCGCATGTTTTTGTTGAAGCAAACATGGAAGTCGTATTGAACGAAAAAAGTCAGTTCACAGAGCTACGCCATGTTTGGCGCTTTGATGAGATTTTTAGCGCAACAATTATCATCGATTACGATAGCAATGCTGACGGCAAGCTCGACGAAAAAGAACTTGAAGAAGTTACCACTACCGTAAAAGCATCCATTGCTGATTATGATTTTTATACAGCACTACGAAGTGGCCAAACTGTCATAGAGTTTTATGAACCAGAAAAGCTAAATGCCTATTATGACGATGGGCAGCTTATTATGTTTTTCTCTCTTAACCCATCAAAACCCTATGACATGAAAAAGCAGCCCTTAAAAATTTCTGCAAGCGATACCAGTTATTATGTGGCATTTGATTTTACAGAAAAGAACATCTCTTTTAGCGGCGCTGAACATACCTGTAGTACAAAAGTTGTGGTTCCTGATTTTGATTCACTTTATGCTGATAATTCAGAAACACTTTCCGAAGCATTCTTCAATGATCCAAGTCAACCGATTGATTTAGGGGATGAATATTATTCATGGGCAAACATTTCTTGCTAACGCTTAGACCGCAATATATTTTTATTGCTACCTTACTATTTTTTACGCTTGTTAATATGCAGGATGTTTTGGCGCAAAGTTCGCTCGGCATTGGGCGCTCAGAACAAACAGTTCCTACCGGCGGCTTTTTTGAAGGCTTTTTTCAGTGGGTAAGATCACAGCAAGCAGACTTCCACCGCAGCATTACTGAAATTCTGGTTTCCATGCGAAAACATGGCACTCATTTTTGGTCCCTCGTTTGGATATGCTTTTTATACGGTGTTTTTCATGCGGTTGGGCCAGGACACGGCAAAGTAGTTATTTCATCTTACATGCTTGCAAATGAAGTAGCAGCACGACGCGGTATCTATCTCTCATTTGCTGCCTCCATTATGCAAGGCGTTACAGCTATTTTAGCGATTTCAGTTTTCATGCTGGCACTACGCGGCATCATCAAAAGTGCTGACCTTGCCTATGGACTGGAAATTGCAAGTTACATAGGCGTGATGGCTGTTGGCCTCTGGCTCATCTGGCGCAAACTTTCGCGCATGGGCTGGTTCAATGGCAATCAACCGCAACTCGCAGGCCATGAACATCACGTTCATTCGCATGATCACGAACACCATCATCACGCGCATAACCATCAACATCATGATCATCATACACATAGCCATGCACACGCCCATGACCATCATCA
>CAZXZQ010000041.1:8426-13577 GCA_964645215.1 uncultured Rhizobiaceae bacterium
TCATGATCACCATCATCATGACCACGGTGTGTGTGACACATGTGGGCATTCACATGCACCTGACCCATCAACACTTAGCGGCGATTTCGGATTGCGCGAAGTTTGGTCTGCAATTCTAGCTGTAGGCTTACGCCCTTGTACGGGTGCGCTCATTGTACTGGTATTCTGTTTTGCCAATGGTCTTTTCCTGGCAGGAATTGTTGCTACACTTGCCATGTCTATTGGCACTGGATTAGCGGTTTCAAGCATGGCATTGCTCGCCGTAACTGCAAAAAACGCCGCCCTCAAATTATCTGGCGCACAGAATAATATCGGCTGGATTTACAACGGAATCGAAGTTTTCGGCGCTGTTCTCATATTTGTGATCGGTTTCGTACTCTTCACAGCCGCAATTTCTTCTTAAATACGCGATTTTTCTTGACGACAATTGCCTTCTAACATACCTTTGTTGCGAATGGTTCTCATTATCATTCCAATTAGGTAGCGATTATTCGAATGAGTAACCCAAAAATGACAACAACAGCAATTGAACAAAGCAGAATTCCTTGGCTAGGCAATGACGGTCGGTTCGTGGCCAATAAATGGCGCATTACATTTTTATTAGGAATTTTAGCGCTCTTCTTCTGGGATGCAGAACTGCGTGACATCGTACTTACGGCCACTTCAGAAGCTTATTTTCAGGTAACTGTATTCGTAGCTGCAACATTGGCTCTCGTTTTTTGGTTTGAAAAAGTCTTCGCCTTCGACCTTGGCGAATTAATGCGCAATAATGTTAGATGGCAACCCTTGATCGCAGCAGCGCTTGGCGCACTTCCAGGCTGTGGCGGTGCAATCATTGTTGTTACGCAATTTACAAAAGGCCATGCGACCTTCGGCGCGTTTATTTCTGTCCTCGTTGCTACCATGGGCGACGCTGCTTTCTTGATGTTAGCGCGCGATCCACAAAGCTTTCTAGTTATTATATCTTTAAGCCTAGTTGCAGGCACAGTCACAGGTTGGATTGTTGATCGGATACACGGCAAAGATTTCATGGCAGTTCAATCTGTTGACGAACGCGCCTTGGACAATCACCTTGCTGGTAACAATGATGATCCTGTTCCGTTGTCCAGATTTTGGTTTGCATTGGTGATTTTCGGCATCATTCCGGCAGCAGCGATTGCGATTGATTTAGACGCAGGTGAAAACGCGCCATTCCTGATGTTAGGTGAGAATATCGGCACTTGGCTTGGGTTCTTCTGCGCCATGCTCTGTATAGCGCTTTGGTCTATTTCCAAACGCCCTGACAATTCAGGAATGGGCGCTGATACATTGCCAAATGACTCGCTACTTACCCGCGTTGTTAAAGACACCAATTTTGTCACCGCTTGGGTTGTAGGCGCATTTCTTATCTATGAAATCGCAGCAGGAAAATTCGGCCTTGACGTAGGCACGATGTTCGAAGGCTACCTCTTACTCGTCCCGCTCATCGCTATACTCATTGGTTTTATCCCTGGATGCGGCCCGCAAATTGTTGTTGCTTCGCTTTTTCTTGCAGGTGCAATCCCAATGTCAGCACTGCTTTCAAATTCAATTGCCAATGATGGTGACGCGCTTTTCCCTGCTATAGCGCTTGCACCTAAAGCTGCCATTATGGCGACGCTCTATAGCGCCATTCCAGCTTTCATCATAGGTTATGGATGGCTCTTTGCATTCGAACTATAAATCAACATTTTCAATGTGATTAAACATTGCGATTTATAACGACAGGCCTATTTATAGTCCTGTCGTTTTTCTTATTTTTTGAAAGTACCTCTGATGGCAAAAAAACCAAAATCAAGCGCTGGCATAGTTGGCCCGCTTCCAAAAGAGCACCCGCCCGTTTCCATCGGCAAAACAGGCGTATTGCTCGTCAATCTTGGCACGCCAGACGGGTATGACAAGAAGAACATGTACAAATATCTGCGTGAATTTTTAACAGACCAACGCGTTATCGAATGGCCGAAGCTTCTTTGGTATCCGATCCTGTTTGGCATTGTCTTAAATGTACGCCCAAAAAAATCAGGTGCGGCTTATAAAACCATCTGGAACCACGATCAGGATGAATCTCCTCTGCGCACCTTTACGCGCGCGCAATCTGATAAACTAACCAAAGCAATGAGCGCCAACAAAAACGTAATTGTGGATTGGGCCATGCGCTACGGAAATCCTTCAATCCCATCACGTCTTGATGCGTTGAAAGAGCAAGGCTGTGATCGCATAGTCGTCTTCCCACTTTATCCGCAATATTCCGCTGCAACAACAGCCACCGTAAGCGATAAAGTCTTTGAACATTTTATGAAGCTGCGTTGGATGCCTGCTTTGCGTACCGTACCGGCTTACCACGATGAACCAGCCTATATTGATGCGCTTGCCGCTTCTCTCAAAACCGCACTTAAGGGCATGAAGAAAAAGCCTGAGAAAATCATCGCTTCCTATCACGGCATCCCACAAAGTTATTTCAAAAAGGGCGACCCATACCATTGTCATTGTCAAAAAACATCGAGGTTATTACGCGAAAAGCTTGGTTGGTCTGAAGATTTTTTACTCACCTGCTTTCAGTCGCGTTTCGGGCCAGAAGAATGGCTTCAACCCTATACGGATAAAACGATTGAGCGACTTGCCTCAGAAGGCGTTAAAGACCTAGCCGTTTTCAACCCTGGCTTTTCCGTTGATTGCTTGGAGACGTTGGAAGAGATGGGATGCGAGGGGGAAGAAATTTTTCACGAACACGGCGGTGAAAACTTCACCTATATTCCTTGCTTAAATGACAGCAAGGAAGGCATGGATGTGATCGAACATTTAGTACGTCGCGAACTAGGCGGGTGGATTTAAATCTACCCTAACTTAGCTGGCTTCGGTCCGCCCGTAGCCCAGTCGAGTAATTCTACCGAATGCACCACAGGCACATCTGTGCCCGATCCAATTTGCATCATACAACCGATATTGCCTGCGGCGATGATTTCTGGTTCGAGCTTTTCAAGCGTTTCTATCTTGCGCGATTTCAGCTCTTTAGAAATCTCCGGCTGCATCAAATTATAAGTTCCGGCCGACCCACAACATAGGTGTGAATTTGCTGGTTCAAGTACCGTGAAGCCTGCCTTTTTCAAAAGCGTTTTCGGATGTGCTTTTATCTGCTGACCATGCTGTAACGAACATGCCGCATGATAGGCTACTTTTTCTGCTCTCGTCTCGCTCACTTGCAAGTCCAAATCCATCAACACTTCGCTGATATCCTTAGCAAGATTTGAAATCATTGCGGCATCTTCCGCAAGCTCTGTATCTTTGAACATATGCCCATAATCTTTGACTGTGGTACCGCAGCCAGATGTATTGATGACAATAGCATCAAGCCCGCCCGTATTCACCTCATGCATCCATGCCTTGATATTCGCAGCAGCAGATGCATGGCTCTGGTCCGTCTTACCCATATGATGGGTAAGCGCACCACAACACCCTGCACCATTCGCAACAACAACTTCACAACCATGACGACGCAAAAGGCGAAGGGTCGCGTCATTGATATCTGTGTCGAGCGCTTTTTGCGCACAACCTGTCATAAGTGCTACGCGTTTTACCTTTTTACCATCAGCGGCAAAAGCTTGCGGCACATCATTTGGGCTGGCCTTCGGCAATGACGACGGCGCGAACTCCACCATGTTCCGAAGTTTGTTAGGCAGCAAAAAGGCAAACGGCTTCGCTATTCTTGCACCCCACATGGCCAACCGAAAGCGGCCTGGATAAGGTAATATCTGAGAAAGTGTCCAGCGCAACATTCGATCGAACAAAGGTCGATCGTAATGTTCTTCGATATATTCCCGCGCATGATCGACCAAATGCATGTAATGCACACCGGATGGGCAAGTGCTCATGCACGCAAGACAAGAGAGACAGCGGTCAATATGCTTGACCGTTTTTTCATCCGGTTTACGTTCATTTTCAAGCATATCTTTGATGAGGTAAATCCGCCCACGCGGACTGTCCAATTCATCGCCCAATACCTGATAGGTCGGGCAAGTCGCTGTACAAAACCCGCAATGCACACAAGAGCGCAACACTTCATTCGAACGTTTGAAAGCTGATTTTTCGAGTTGAGTTTCAGAGAAATTCGTTTGCATTAGTCCATCAACCCCGCATTTAAAATTCCTTTTGGATCAAACTTACCACGAAGGCTTGCTTCAATTTTTGCTACACCTGAATTCTGAGGCTGAAACGCAGAATAACCATCGCCTTTGACGAGGGTCGCATGTCCGTTCAAGCCGTCAAGCGTTGAACGAATATCATCACCCTTTGCGCTTGCAACCCATAGAAGGCCACCAGCCCAATCATAGCTTATTTCAACGTCTTCAAATTTCTCACGCATTGCATTCGCTACCAATGGCCCATCGGTTGGCTTCACGGAGATCCGCCAAATGTCGCCAGCATGGTTGGCAAAATGTGTTACGTCACGAATGGCCTGCCATTGCTTTTGGCTTGTCTTTTCATCAAGTAATTCTACTCCACTGAAGAGTTTCAATAACTCGCCTGAACGATATTCCACTGACTGTTTAAATCCTTCAATACGCAAAACAGTCTCACCGCCAACATGCACAGCGCCCGTAATATCAAAGGGTGAACTCAAAGCCCTCGAGCAAGCAGCGATTGCATCCTCATCATTCAACCCAGACAAGACAATAGATGCAGAAGTTTCCGGCTTAGGCAGAACCTTAAATGAGACTTCCGTGAGAACACCCAATGTACCAAAGCTTCCGCCCATCAATTTGACGAGATCATATCCCGTCACATTCTTCATCACCCGGCCACCGTTTTTTAGAATATTGCCCGCGCCATCCACAAAGCGCACCCCTATCAAACTGTCCCGGCACGCACCAGCTTGCAACCGTCTTGGTCCAGAAATATTCGCTGCCACTACGCCGCCAATCGTCGACTTACCTTTAGTGCCGAGCAACTGGCAATGGTCCATCGGCTCAAACGGCAATTGCTGATTTTCCTTGGCGAGTGCTTTTTCAATCTCAGCAAGCGGAGTCCCAGCCTTCGCAACAATGGTGAGCGCACCTGGTTCATAAAGCGTAATGCCGGAATATTTCACCATAGAAAGCGTATCACCGGAAATACGTTCTGCCATGCCACGTGTTC
>CAZXZQ010000042.1:0-13572 GCA_964645215.1 uncultured Rhizobiaceae bacterium
ATTTAATGCGGTTACTTGAGAGACGCCTGAAAAATCAAGTGCGATACGGCTTGCATCACGTATTGCTTTGTCCATCTCAAGCTTGTCAGATGGCTTGATCTGAATGGTTACCTCGCGTGAAATATCGCTTTGCCATTTGCTGGCGCTTGTATTGACCATTAATACAGCACCCAAGGTGAGGCAGGCGAGGAATGCCATGATGCTGATCACGGATATTAAAGCTGTTCCTGCAATGGTCTCGCGCGGTACGATGTTTCTGCCACTGCGTAAAAATCGCATGCCTTTAAATGCGGTGGCTTTTGCACCTTGCATGGATTTTTTTGCTATTGCTGCCCGCTTATTGGGTCCGCGCTGTTTTGGTGGTGGGGTGCTTTGATCAGTCATAAATTTGCAAACTCCCCTGATTAAGGATGAGGCGTCGCGCATCAAACTGATCCATAAGTGTGAGATCATGCGTTGCGATGATGACGGATGTGCCTGAGCGATGTAGCTCAATAAAAAGGCGGAGTAGCCGACGCGCAAGTGGCGGATCAACATTACCTGTCGGCTCATCTGCCAATAACACATCTGGCTGGTCAATAAGTGCGCGTGCGATGGCTGCGCGCTGTTTTTCGCCACCTGAAAGAACCGGTGGAAGAACATGCATGCGATGCCCAAGACCAACCCAATCAAGCAGGTCTGTTACATCTTTGCGATAGGTGGATTCCATTTGGCCGCGCACTTGTAAGGGAAGCGCTACATTTTCATAGGTTGTGAGATGGTCGAGCAAGCGGAAATCTTGAAAGACAACGCCAATTTTACGTCTTACAAGTGGCATTTGTTTAGGTTGTATTTGTGATGCCTCACGGCCGAACACATGCACCTTGCCTTTGGTAGGGCGCAGAGAAAGCAACATCAACCGCAGCAAGCTGGTTTTGCCTGCGCCTGAGGGACCAGTTAAAAACTGAAATGAATTTGGTGCTATTTGGAAATTTAAGTCTTTTAAGACCTCCTCTCCAACACCATATCGCAAACTTACATTATCAAATCTAATCAAAGCGCTTTACCAGTTTTCATGCATCACAGTATGAATTTAATTTCTGCAGAATTATGGTTAATGACATATTAACAGGTTTGGCTTAACAGATTCATTGCAACCTAGAAATAGCTGAATTTGATTTCATGAAAAGCAATGCAGAGCATACATGTCCGGTTTGTGAGTTTGAAAAGGGCAATAGCGGAGAGGCCGTTAAACAGGCTGACGGCATGGTGTGTCTATCATGTGGTGCAAGCTGGAAGATCATTGCTTCAGAAAATAATCAAGAAGCTATGCCAAATGCTGCTGATTACAAACTTGCAAGCAGTGCGCTGGTTGATAACCGTGTCTTTAATAAGCGCCATTACGAAGCGCCAAAACAGCAATCTAATGCTGCTATACCTGAAAAACAAACGTCGGCTTACGGCGTTGCAGCCATGTGTTTTGTTTTATTGATATCTGCTGGATTATTTTTGCAAACATGGGTTTGGTTAAACCCTGAAGCCAAAGAATTAACGCTTTCCAAGGTTGAACTGCAAGAGATGGTTTCGCAAAACGGCAGCAATGTTTATCAAGTGCGCGGTGTTCTATCCAATGAAACATCAAAATCAAAACAGGTGCCGCGTATTGCGATTGTTTTAAAGTCTGCAGAGGGCAAGTTGCTTGTGCGCTGGTATCATAATTCGCCAATCGTTAGTTTGAAATCAAACAGCCAAAAGCAGTTTGCATCTTCGATCATTCATGTGGCGGATAATGTGGCTTATGCAGAAGCAAGTTTGCAGGAATAGGCAACGTTATTATTGCAGGCTTTCTAGCAAGCGCTCCAAATATTCTTTTTCAATAATTGGATTTTCAGGAATAGATAGACGCTTGCGGATGGCTTCCAGAATTTGACGTGCACGTTGTGCATCAATCTCACCAGGAACTTTCACATCAGAGTCGGCATTTAGTCCATTTTCGCCGTCACGATTTCTGCCAAGTGGGTCTTGAGATTGGCTTTGTTGCTGCCCGCCCTGGCCACCGCGCTGTGATTGCTGTTGGCCACCTTGCTGTCGGTCTCCGGCCATTTGTTGCATCATGTTTTGTGCGCCTCTGCGCAGTGCTTCCAGTGCTTGTGCTTGATCATTTGCAGCACTGCCTGCTTCTCCCTGTCCAAGGTTTTCGCCTGCTTGACCCATTTCACGCTGCGCTTCACCGAGTTCTTGGGATTCGCCTAATCCAAGGCTTTCTAATTGTTCGCCCAATTCGCTCAATTGTTGTTCAAGGGCTTGCTGTTGTTCTTGCAACTGGCGCAATGCTTCGGCAAATTCTTCTTGCGTCATTTGCCCGCTGCCCGGTTGATTTTGATCGCCTGGCTGTTGCCCTGATTGTTCACCTTGTTGCTGATCGCCCTGACGTTGTTGACCCTGTTGTTGTTGACCTTGCTGCCCCTGCTGTTCTTGTTGGCCATTTCGTGGGTTTTGTCTCAAGCCTTGCTCACGCTGGCGCTGCATCTGAAATGTTTCATTCATTAACTCTTGCTGGCGCTGCATAAGTTCGCTTAGTTGATCAAGCGCTTCGTTAAACTCATTACCTTCAGCCTGTCTTTGTTGCTGGTGTTGGCCAGCACGTAGATTATCCATCATACGTTGAAGTTCGCTCAACATTTGACGCGCTGCATCCTCAGACCCAGATTTTGCAAGGTCCTCAATCTGATCCATCATGCGTTCAAGGTCATTTTGTGTGAGTGTTTGTGTTTGGCTATTTGGATCAAATGGATTTTGTGCCTGTGGGTTTTGTCTTGCTTGTTCGGCAAGTGCCTGCATCATTTCATTCATTGCCTGACGCAATTCATCCATAAGGCGTTCAATTTCTTCAGAGGATGCGCCATCTTGTAGTGCTTCGCTGAGTGCCTCTTGCGCTTCACGCAGGCGTCTTTCAACTTCACTTAAGTCACCAAATTCTACTGCCAATGCAATGTCCCACAGAAGGTCAAGCACACTGCGCAAGTCATCATCATTGCGTGCATCTACGATACGGCGATAAGCAACGCGCATGCCGAGCAGAGCACTTGAATTGTCTATGAAATCAGGTGCCGCACCTGAAACCGCATCAAGCAAATTTGCAACATATGTTTGCTGGTTAGCATCAAGCGCCAGCATCAGGCGCTGGTCAACAAGCGCTCTTGCAAGTGGCTTAGAGAAACGACGCCCAGGCAATATCATCTCATGAATTTCAGTTTTGCCGCTTTGTTCAATGTCGTCTTTTACAAAAATTTGAATGCCAATTTTACTGCCAGCCCAAGGGTGATCACTTAAATCGCGGTTGACTTTTGATAGGCCATCTTTGGCGCGTTTGCGTGGTAATGGCAGATCAAGTTGTGGCGCTCCAACAAGCGGGCGAGCATTTGGTTTAAGCGGCTCCAGTGATGTAATTTTACCTTCGGCACTTACAACCCCATAATCATCTTTAACATTATAGGTAAGTTCAAGTGAGCCGGACAAAGATGCGGATGGGTCTTCAAAAAATGAAACGGTTGGCGCTTTGTCCTCTGTCAGCGAAACTGCCCATTGTGCTATTTCTTTTTCACGGTGCAACAGACGAATTACGCTATCTTCGCTGAGCCCAAAGGTAAATTCTGTCTCAAGCTTAGAAGCACCATTTTCTGTAGGTTCAATTGGGGCACTACCACCAGCTGTTTCAACATTAATGGTAACATCACCTTCACCAATAAAGCGCAGGAAGAAATCACTTCCTTCAGGCATGACATAGCTTTTGGGTGTCGCATCATTTTTATCAAGCACTAAATATACAGGTGGTTTTTTAGTGTAAGCGGGAGGATTAATCCAAGCATCCATGCGCGTAAGCAACTCAGCAGCAGATTGGCGTGTTTCATAAATATCTGAAAACTTGCCGCCTTGAGGAGAAAATGAAAAGAAGAAAGCCGCGAATGCCAGTATTGGCAAAATGGCTCGCACTGCAAATGGGTCAAACCGATTTGCCTTGGGAGCCGGTGCGCCTGCGGTCATGTCCTGCATTGCTGACGACATGCGTGATTGGTGCTCCTGCCACAGAATATCTGCAAATGCATCATTGCTGCCCATCACAAGTTTGTCGTCTTGCGCGGTGATAGGCCTGTTTTCCATGTCAGATTTAGTTTCAACCTGACGGACAATTTCATCTCTTTGTGGATTTATGAAATTTCGTAATGGCAAGAGGCTAGCAATAAATGCAGCCGCAAAACCAATGCGCGCGATCCACAATACAATGGAATAATTTTCATGATGTAAGGCGCGCCAGCCGCCAGCCCATGTGAAAATCAAAAATGCACAAGCCACCATGAAAGCAGGCACGAGCAAAGGCCATAGACGTTCCCAGCTGAGAACGGTCCATGTATTTGCATGGAGGAACTTACTTCCAACAGGCTTGGTTTTTGATCTATGTTTAAACAGCATACTGGCCTTTGATTGTACTCATACAATACTTAGCACAAAATAAGCCGATTTCGAGACCAATTGCACTTATGCTTTCGAACTTGTGAAGAGGTTTTTTATAGCCAATCCGGCACTTTATCGAGATTGATGATCTCTTCAACGTCCAAACGTGGGCGCACAACACTGAATTTATCTTCTTTTACAAGAACTTCAGGTATTAATGCCCGCGTATTATAAGTGCCAGACTGGACCGCCCCATAAGCACCTGCAGAACTCAGTGCATAAAGGTCTCCAGCTTTAAGATGCGGTAAATTACGATCTTTAGCCATGAAATCACCGGATTCACAGATGGGCCCTACCAAATCACCCTTTATGGGGTCGAGATTGAGCGCCGATTCTTGTACTGGCATCACTTCGTGCCATGCTTCATATAAAGTTGGGCGTATGAGGTCGTTCATGGCAACATTGCCAATGACAAAGTTTTTGTCTGGTGTTTCTTTTACGTAAATAACTTCGCCAACCAGAATGCCTGCATTGCCAACGATCATACGCCCAGGTTCAAACACAATTTCACAGCCAAGTTTTTCAACATGCTTACGCACCACTTGCGCATAGGCTGCAGGTTCTGGTGGAGGGTTATTGTCAATTTTATAGGGAATGCCAAGCCCACCACCGACATCCACATGGTCGATCTGATGGCCTTCTGCGCGTAAGGTCTCAATCAAACTACCAAGCTTAGAGAACGACTGATCAAAAGGTTCCAGATCTTCAATCTGGCTACCAATGTGCATGTCTATGCCGGTGATTTTAATGTTTGGAAGGCTAGCTGCAAGTGCGTACGCTTGTGTTGCACTATCCCATGCAATGCCGAACTTGTCAGTTTTCTTGCCTACTGATATTTTTTCATGTCCGCCTGCTTCAACATCTGGATTAATTCGCAGCGAGACATGTGCCTCTTTGTTAAGCGCTTTAGCGCAAGCGGAGATCATGTGTAGTTCTGGAATGGACTCGACGTTAAGACAAAAAATTCCGAGCTCAAGTGCTTCACGGATTTCTTCTGCCGTTTTGCCAACGCCTGAGAACATGATTTTTTCTGCTGGAATGCCTGCTTTAAGCGCACGGCGTAACTCTCCAGATGAAACCACATCTGCGCCACTACCCAGATTGGCTAGTGTTTTTAAAACAGCCTGATTTGAATTGGCTTTTACGGCAAAGCAGATTTTATTTTGCAAACCTTCAAAGGCTTGATCAAACACATTGTAATGGCGCTCAAGCGTTGCGGTTGAATAGCAATAAAAAGGCGTGCCAACTTGCGTCGCAATTTCAGGAAGTGCAACATTTTCAGCGTGTAAAACGCCATTGATATAATGGAAATGGTTCATGTAAGTGGCCTATTAAAAGTTAAAGAAGGCCATCAAGAAAGAAGGGTTTATCTTCCTTCACTTCTTGCGTCTGTTCTTCGCCTTCTTCATCCACACTAACTATGCTAGCGTTTGAAGGCGCTTCAAGGGGGCCGCGGCGGCCACAACCAGTTGCAACCACTGCTATAAGCAGCAGCAATGCTATCCGTGATCCTAATTTTGAAAGGCGCTGTGCCATGCTTCAAATTCCCTTATTTGCATCACATATTCGACAGAAGTGTCGCAATGTCAAACCTTGTTTATCTGACATTAGAAAAAATTGCCTTGCAGACTTAATTTTTGAGTCGCAAACCTACAAACTCATTCACTATTAAACCCACGGAAATTTGTTTTGCATGTTAAACAAAAATATTGCCTTTAGGGCATGGCTTATTATTTTATTATGTTTTTAAAATGGAATCGAAGATGAAAACGAAACCTATTATTTTAATTCTTATCGTAGCATTTGCACTTGGTCTTGGCATTTACAGCATGTCTGGTCCTTCAGCCAATACAGAAACTACGCTTGCATCCACTGAAAATCGTGAAACAGCCTGTGCTTTATCGCATAAACGTGGCAAAGAACTTGACCCTAAAGCTGTGGGCGAAGTTGCCGCGTTTCGTGCGCTTAATGAACCGCTTGATCTAACCTCTATCCATTTTAAAGACATCGACGGAAATCCAAAAACGCTTGCGGACTGGAAAGGGCAGATAGTGCTTTTTAATCTTTGGGCCACATGGTGTCCTCCATGCCGCGCTGAGATGCCGTTCTTCAATACGTTGCAAGAGCAAAAAGGCAGCGATAAATTTGCTGTTGTGCCGGTAAGTATTGATAATGTCGAAGATAAGCCACGGGAGTTTTATGATATTAAAAAGCTTGATCAACTTCCATTTTTACAGGACGTAACGATGGATGCATTTCAGTCACTTCGCAAAAAAGGCGTGGCACTCGGCATGCCAACAACTTTGCTGATGGACACAAATGGATGCGGCCTTGGTGTTTTGGTAGGGCCTGCACATTGGGCAAGTCCGGATGCAGTGAGCCTGATTGAGGCAGCCCTTGCACTGCCCGAGGCATAGCTAAAGTAAAAACATTTCCCCGGCTCTCACCCTAAGTCATGAAATCATCATAGTTCAGGCTAGATACTGACATTTTTTATCCCTATTGCAGTTGATATCTGCTTAGAAAAATTAGGATATTAACGTGATACAAGAGGCTGTAATTGTTATGACCATACTTGGATGTGGTGATCAGGCGCAAAGCTGCGATTATGTAACGACTGCACAAACGAAGTGGGAAACAAAAGCTCAATGCTATGCTGCTATTCCTGCCAACCTTAGTGAAATTCAATATGTTTCATATCCGGTGTTGACCGCAAATTGTGAAGTAGAAAATACTGGTAGTAAAGTTACATCTGTTGAACCTTTACTAGAAGTGGTTGTTTTGCCTGAGGTGACTGTATTTGATGAGTTACGTGATAAGGCAGACACAATAGATATTGATTTACTTGGTAAGGCCAAAGCATCTTTTGCAAGCCTTGTGAGAGCGCCAAGAGATGTTGGCGCAAAAATCAAACAGGTTTTCATCGCTCAATAAACTTGGTCCAAAACCACATTTGCAATTGCAATGTCTTGTGCGGCGATGCCGGTTAGGTCTGCAATGGTAATCTGATCGTCATTCGTTCTACCTGTTTTTTTGCCTGCGAGTAAATCTCCAAACTCGATTAGCGTGTTATGGTCCAGCAATCCTTTTTGCTCTGCAGTTGCAATCTCGCCATGATCAAGGCACTGAGATGCAATATCCGTTGCAATGATATCAGCGGTTGTCACAAGCTCCGTTTGTAATTCTTGCTTGCCCGGCGCATCTGCGCCTACGGCTGTGATATGCGTTCCACGTTTAATCCATGATTGTTCGATGATGGGTTTGAATGTTCCAGTTGTGGTGACGATGAAATCTGCCTGTTTGCATGCTGTTTCAAGATCATCAGAAACAAAGCACGTTAGATTTTCTTGAAATTGTGCGGCAATGGCCTCGGCTTTTTCAAACGACCTTCCCCAAATTGTAAACTTCATGTCTTTCCCAAAAATAGCGGTATGCGCTTCTATCTGCCTTTGGGCTTGAATGCCTGTGCCAACGATTAGAATAGATTTGCTATTGGCACGTCCAAGTGCCTTGGATGCTATTGCCCCTGCAATGCCTGTTCTAATATCGGTCATTACGGCTTCATCATGAAGCACGGCTTTTACTTCACCAGTTTGGGCTGAGAGAACCAAGCTCAACCCATTATTGTTGGGAATGTCAGTTGTGTTATTTGGGAAGCCCGTTGCAATTTTAATGACAAAGTTTTCTTGCCCACGCATATGACCATATTTAATGTGGCAATCTGCTTGCTCATCTGGAAACGTGATATGCCCCACAGGCGGCAGATTAACCTCACCTCTACTTACAGCAATGAATGCCTCACGAATGGCATCGATAGCTTTTTCATAATCAATTAGCGCTTCGATTTCTTTGCGATTTAAGATAATCATATTTCATACTCAGCAATGACGTTTGGGACCAATATGCCTGTATTACCAGATTTTAAATTAGAAACCCATTTTTCAAAGTGGGAATTTAAAGCGCGTTATCATATGACGGCATCGGATGCAGAGACGATCTCTCTTCGAGAGCTTCTTGCCATGGCGAGTACTGAAGATCGTGAAGCATATGAAAGCATGTCATTGGGTTATACGGAAACCTTTGGCGCACCCGACCTGCGTGAGACAATTGCAAGGACTTATGAAAACCAGACTGCCAGTCAGGTGCTTTGCTTTGCAGGCGCGAGTGAAGGAATTTTTGCGGCCAATATGGTGCTTTTAGACAAAGATAGCCATGCGATTGTTGTGACGCCAAATTATCAATCACACGAAACCCTGCCACAATCGATTTGTGATGTTACTGGCGTTCCGCTTAACCCTGATGATGGTTGGTCGCTTGATCTTGATCAGGTGGCTGCTTCTATCAAGCCAAATACCAAGCTTATCACGATCAATTTTCCACATAACCCAACCGGTGCCATTCTCTCACGTGATCGATATCAGGTGCTGATTGAGCTTTGTCGTAAGCATGGTATCTATATTTTACACGATGAAATTTTTAATGGATTAGGTGCAACAGGCACAGAGCATTTGCCGTTTATCGCGGATGAATATGAGTTGGGCTTGTCGCTTGGTGTGATGTCAAAATCCTACGGGTTGCCGGGTTTGCGCATCGGCTGGATTGCCTGTCAGGATATTGAAGTGCTTTCACAGATGGAGCGGATGAAACATTATCTTTCCATTTGTAATTCTGGCCCTAGCGAACAACTTGCCATCATCGCGCTTAATAATCGTGAGAGACTGCTCGCGCGCAATTGTGGGATTGTCGATGAAAACTTGCCAAAATGGGAAGCTTTTTTTGCGCGTCATCCTGACCTCTTTGATTGGCAGAGACCAGATGGTTCTTGCATGGCATTTCCGCGATACAAAGGTGAAGATGGCGTTGAGAGTTTTATTCAAAACCTGGTTGAAGAAAGCGGCGTGCTTTTATTGCCTGGATCAATTTATGGGTCGACGCTTAATGACACACCAAAGGATCGGTTTAGACTTGGCTATGGGCGAAAGAACCTTGATGAAGGCTTGGTTGCACTAGAAAATCATATCATGCGGAATCAAAAATAAAAAAACCCGCGCTGGGTTTCCAACGCGGGCATAAATTTTTGTTACCTAACCTTTCGACAAGCTCAAGGTGAGGTCTTAGTGTTAATCGCTTACAGTGCTTTTTCAAGCTCAGGAAGAATGTCGAACAAGTCGGCAACGAGGCCATAATCAGAGACTTGGAAGATTGGTGCTTCTTCGTCTTTGTTGATTGCTACGATGACTTTTGAATCCTTCATGCCTGCCAAGTGCTGAATTGCGCCTGAAATACCGCAAGCGATATAAAGGTCTGGTGCAACCACTTTACCTGTCTGGCCAACCTGCCAATCGTTTGGTGCGTAGCCCGCATCCACTGCGGCACGAGATGCGCCAACGGCAGCGCCAAGCTTATCAGCAACAGGCAAGATTACTTCTTCAAACTTCTCAGAAGAACCTAGTGCGCGACCACCGGAAATGATGATCTTAGCTGAGGTTAGTTCTGGGCGATCGCTTTCAACAATCTTGTCACCTTTAAAAGTAGAAAGACCCGGATCACCAGCAGCAGTTGCAGCTTCAACAGAAGCAGAGCCACCTTCTTCAGCGGACGCAAAGCCTGCTGTACGAACGGTGATTACTTTTGTTGCATCTGATGATTTAACCGTTTGAAGTGCGTTACCCGCATAGATCGGACGCTCAAACGTGTCCGCTGCATGTACGGCTGTAATGTCTGAGATTTGCATCACGTCCAAAAGTGCTGCCACACGTGGCATCACGTTTTTGCCGGATGTTGTTGCAGCAGTAATAAGCGCATCATAGTCGCCTGCCATGCCAACAATCAGATCTGCCATTGGTTCAGCCAATTGATTTGCATAATGGTCAGCATCTGCAACAAGCACCTTGCCAACGCCGGAAAGTTTTGCAGCTTCTTGAGCCGCTGCATCACAGCCTTTGCCAGCAACAAGTACATGAACGTCACCGCCAATTTCAGTTGCAGCAGTAAGTGCTTTTGCGGTTTGGTCACTAAGGGACGCGTTATCGTGGTCTGCTATTAATAGAGTAGCCATATCTTTATCTCCTTGTCCTTCTTAGCTCAGCACGCCGGCTTCGTTTTTAAGTTTATCAACCAGTTCATCAACAGAACCAAGAATGACACCTGCTTCACGTGCTGGTGGTTCGGTTGTATTTGTAATGGTCAAGCGCGGTGCTGTATCAACGCCATAATCACCAGGTGCTTTTTCATCCATCGGCTTTTTCTTAGCTTTCATGATGTTTGGCAGTGATGCATAACGCGGTTCGTTCAAACGAAGATCAGTTGTGACGATGGTCGGCATTTTAACTTCAATCGTTTGAAGACCACCATCAACCTCACGCGTCACTTCTGCAACGTCGCCCTTGATTTCCATCTCATTTGCAAAGGTTGCTTGAGACCAACCAAGAAGGGCAGAAAGCATCTGACCTGTTTGGTTGCAATCATCATCAATTGCCTGCTTGCCGAGGATGACAAGACCTGGATTTTCTTCTTCAACAATGCCTTTGAGAATTTTTGCAACAGCAAGTGGTTCTACAAGGTCATCTGTTTTAACAAGAATACCGCGGTCAGCACCCATGGCGAGCGCTGTACGGATTGTTTCTTGAGATTGTTGTGGTCCAATTGACACCACAACGATTTCATCAACCGTACCTGCTTCTTTAAGGCGAATAGCCTGTTCAACAGAAATTTCATCAAATGGGTTCATGGACATTTTGACGTTAGCCAGCTCTACGCCAGAACCATCAGATTTAACGCGTATTTTTACGTTGTAATCTACAACCCGTTTAACCGGGACAACAATTTTCATGTCAGTACCTTTCGGTGTAAGTTATATTTCGTGTGAAATAGGAATTTCGCCACTTCCATCAAATGAAATTTTGATGGAAAATTTCATGAGAAATGCGTATCGCTACATGAAGTTAACGTCAAGGCTTTTTGGTGCACAACGGATAAAATCATCGTTCGTCAGGTCGTCCCCAATCAGACTTTTTGCTTTGTGATACAGGTTTAGGTGGGTTCTCATGTGTTTTGCTTGCTGGTTCAGCTTGTAAATCCTTATCCCATGCTTTTACATCAGATCGTTTAAAGACGAAGATAAGAATGGCGCCAGCGATAATACCGCCAATATGTGCAGCCCAAGAGATATCGCTATCGCTTAAAGCAAAGAAATTAATAAACTGAAACCCTATCCATGCACCTATTACCCACATTGCGCTGAGGCGCAGAGGAATACGGCCAAAAGCTAAAATCCAGATTTTTACTTTCGGGTGCAAAATTACATAGGCAGCAACAATGCCCGCTGCGGCACCAGATGCGCCAATGAGTGGGCTTTCAGATTTTGGGAATGCAAACCCATGAAAAAGTGCGCCTGCAATTGCACATAAAAGATAGAATATCAAAAAACGGAAATGGCCCATTGCGTCTTCAACATTGTCGCCGAAAACCCATAAAAAAAGCATATTACTAGCAAGGTGCATGAAGTTTGCATGAAAGAAAGAGTAAGAAACATATGATGCTTGTTCTGGCAAAACCGCGTATTCTGCTGGCAATAAAACTTGATCGTTAAGTACAGCTGGTATGAAGCCATAGGAGTAATACAACGCATTTGCTGTTTCGACGTTGCTAGTATTAATGCCAGTTACCAGCCATATGATGATGTTAATGGCAATCAAGCCAAGTGTTACGTATTGAAGTTTGACATTCTCAAGTTTGTTTTGGTCATGAAGCGGTATAAACATCGAGCATCTTTCAAATTGATTGCGCGATTATAACCTATCTATTTTGACCCGGCACCCATAAAACATCTGTTTTACCAAGATCATTTGCGATGCGTGCTGCAACAAATAGGTAGTCAGAAATTCTGTTCATATAAATGCTTGCAGCACTGCTAACGATTTCATCTTCAAGGTGGGAAAGCTCAACAATCATTCGCTCTGCTCTTCTTGCCACTGTTCTTGACAGATGAAGATGGGCTGAAAGTGGGCAGCCGCCTGGCAAAACAAAAGAACGTAAAGGTTCAAGCTTGGCGGTCATTTCATCAATTTCGCTTTCAATGCGCTCAACTTGGCCTTGTGATATGCGCAAGGGTTCATACTCTAGCGGCTTGCCATCATCAGGCGTGGCAAGATCAGCACCTAAGTCGAATAAATCATTTTGAATGCGCGCAAGTGCTTCATCAAGTTCAGGTGTGTCTTGCGTATGTAAGCGTGCCATGCCGATACATGCATTGGTTTCATCAACCGTTCCATATGAGGCGACGCGTAAGTTATACTTTGCGCGGCGTTCCCCATTTCCAAGGCCAGTTGAACCGTCATCTCCGGTTTTTGTATAAATTTTGTTTAGAACAACCACAGATACGCCCCCGATTAAGTAGATAAATAAAGTGCGGTCATCACAATCACAACCGCAACAAATTGAAACGCGATGCGTAGTCGCATCAATTGTTGAGAGCGGCTGGCTGTTCCGCCTTTTGCCATATTCCATAGACCAAGAACAAGAACGACTGCAACCGCCGCCATGCAAATTATGGAGATATAAATAATCATTCTTGATATGCCTTAAAAGATGTTTAGACCATAGATATAGGGTTTCTGTTACGTTTTCATATAGAAAATGTTCAACTCCCCTTTAAAAGAATTTTATCTACCAATCTGGTTGGCAAAAAGCGTTTTGCCAAACCCATAACGTGAGTGGGGACGGTTACCCCATAATGCGGTTTTGGTTTGGCAGAAGTAAGTGCGTGTTGAAGTTTTGTATAAACAGCATCAGGCTTTAATCGGAAACGGTTTGTACCGCCAGCAGAATTAAGCCGCTTTAGCTCTTTTTGATACGTAATTTGGTGTGCGGAGTTTTTCTGATTTATATTTTGAAGGAATTTCTCGAGCGCATTTTTGGTAAAGTCAGTTTCAATCGGTCCAGGCTCAATCAGTGACACATGAATATCTGTACCATCAAGCTCAAGGCGCATGGTTGATGCAAGGCCTTCAAGTGCAAATTTGGATGCATTATAAGCCCCGCGCCAAGGTGACGTGACCCAGCCTAGAATAGAAGAACAAT
>CAZXZQ010000043.1:0-13566 GCA_964645215.1 uncultured Rhizobiaceae bacterium
ATGCTTTTGCAAAATGAGTAAGATTATCGCGATTAAACCTGAAAATAGGAATACAGCGAGTGTAATGTTCACCTCAAACGCAAAGGCTAATGCCACGCCAAGCAGGCCTGCATGTGCAAGCGTGTCTCCAAAATATGCAAGCCTGCGCCAGACAATGAAACAGCCAAAGGGGCCTGCAACAATCGCAATACCAATGCCGGCAATGATCGCCCGCAAGAAGAAATCATCTAACATTATTTATCTCCGCCATGATCATGATGATGACCATCATCCGGGTGGCAGTGGTCCGTAATCGAACCATCTGAATGTTGCACGCGTCCGTCTGGCAGATGTGTGTGGTCATGGCTATGCTCATAAAGAGCAAGAGCTGGGTTTGCTCGTGCGCCAAACAAGTTTTGATAGGCTTTACTATTCGCAACGGTTGTTGGCGAACCTGAACAACACACATGGCCATTAAGGCAAAGCACACGATCTGTGGCTGCCATTACTACATGCAGATCATGCGATATCATTAAAATGGCGCAGCCCAAATCATCGCGAATTTTGCTGATCAATTCATAGAGCGCAATTTCACCTGCAAAATCGACACCCTGTACAGGTTCGTCCAAGACCAGTAAGTCTGGTTTTCGTGCGATTGCGCGGGCTAATAATACACGCTGCAATTCGCCGCCAGAAAGCGTATGTACCTGGCTTTTATGAAGATGGGCAATTCCTGTTTGCTTGAACGCTTCTTCAATTTCACTTTGCTTAACTCTGCCGGTTAAATGCATAAAACGTTCAACACTTAGGGGAAGTGTCCAATCCAATTCAATTTTTTGTGGCACGTAGCCGATAATAAGGTCATCTCGTTTTTGAACGGTGCCTTCATCCGGCTTTAAAATACCAAGTGCCATTTTGGCAGTGGTAGATTTGCCCGATCCATTTGGGCCAATCAAGGTTACAATTTCGCCTGCTTCAAGGGTTAAATCCACACCACGTACCAACCACTTTTGATCGCGGCTTATGCCGCTGTTTTGTAGTGTTACAAGTGTATTAGACTGTTCAAGCACGGAATTTTCCATTAAGAAATTGCAGAGATATATTGCACACGATATGTAAATTCGCAAACGAATGAAAAGCAGGATTAGCGGAGTTTTTCAAATATCTTATTTTGAATTGAATTTCTGTTTCCGCCTTGACTTTTGAGGGTGGAAAGTACTATATCCACCCTATCGGCGCGGGTAATTCCGCGCTTTTGTTTTGTTATTCCAATCGGAAGACTGAAAAGAAGATGGTCCGCAGTGGTGTAAATCCACATGTGAGGGCTTTATTTGAACACGGAGAAAAAAGATGTTCGCAGTCATTAAAACCGGTGGCAAGCAGTATCGCGTGGTGCCGGAAGACGTATTAAAAATTGAAAAACTAGCTGGTGAAGCTGGTGATTTCGTTGAACTTTCAGAAGTATTGATGGTTGGTGAAGGTGCTGACACAACAATTGGTGCGCCAACTGTTGATGGTGCGCTTGTTTCTGCTGAGATTGTAGAACAGGGCCGCACACGCAAGATTATTGCGTTTAAGAAGCGTCGTCGCCAAAATTCGCGCCGTACAATCGGTCATCGTCAACATCTGACAACAGTTCGTATTGCTGAAATTCTAACAGATGGCAAAAAGCCTTCTAAGAAAGCAGCGCCTAAAAAGGCAGCTCCTACAAAGGATGATGCAAAAGCGGATAAAAAAGTAGACGCAAAGCCTGCAGCTAAAAAAGAAGCAGCACCGGCTAAGGAAACTGCAAAAGAAGCAGCACCTAAGAAAGAAGCAAAATCTGAGGCACCTTCTGGTCCGCTCTTTAAAGCGCCATCTGGTGATCCAGATAAGCTTACAGATATTAAAGGCATTGGTCCGGTTGCAGAAAAGCAACTTAATGAGCAAGGCATCATGACATTTGCACAAATTGCTGCTTTAACTGAAGCAGAGATTGTAACAGTAGACGAATATATGCCATTTAGTGCAGACCAGATTAAAGACTGGCAAGCGCAGGCTAAAGAAAAAGCTAAGTAAGCGACAAACCCAAGGAGAACACGATATGGCTCATAAAAAAGCAGGCGGCTCATCCAGAAACGGTCGCGATTCAGAATCCAAACGCCTCGGTGTCAAGAAATTCGGCAATGAAGCAGTTATTCCAGGTAACATTATCTGCCGTCAACGCGGTACAAAATGGCACCCTGGTAACAATGTAGGCATGGGTAAAGATCACACGATTTTTGCTGTTGCTGCAGGCAAAGTAGCTTTTCAACGAAAAGCAAATGGCCGAACATACATTAACGTTGTCCCGGCGGAAGCCGCAGAATAACCGGTTATTTTAAGGCCGGTGTTTAAATCCCCGGCTAAAGCGAATATCGCGAATAAGTTTAGGGGAGACGGGACACCGCCTCCCTTTTTGCATTTTGTCAGGTAGTGGGCCTGATAGTTAAGGAAATGTCATGACGCGTGAAGAGAAAAATCAAGCACAAAGTTTAGCGTTTGCTTGCGAAATTTTGACAACTGAAAATCTTGTTCTGCGCGCTCCGAACAAGGATGATGTTCAGGATATTGCTGTGCTTGCGAATAACCGCAAAATCTCCAGCATGCTTGAATCGATGCCGTATCCTTATTTTGATAAACATGCTGAAGCATTTATCGATAACGTGTCACGTCCTGATGCTGGTGAAGTAGTGTTTGCAATGACCCATGCTGATACGGGTGAATTGATGGGGATTTGTGGTCTTCATCTGGTTAAGCGTCGTTTTGAAATGCCGCACCTTGGGTATTGGCTGGGCGAAGAATTTTGGGGCAAAGGCTATGCTACTGAAGCAGCCCGCGCACTTGTGGATTTGTTTTTCAAGGCAGGAACTGAAGACACATTGTTGATTTCAGTCTTGGAAGCAAATGTTGCATCACGCCGTGTGATTGAAAAATGTGGTGGTAATTTCTGGAAACAGGAAAAGCATTTTTCTGACGTATTTAAAAAAGAACAAGCTGTCGATCATTTTCGCATTACGCGCGAAAGTTGGATGGGCGCGGTAGCTGCTTAACGTAAAGGTCGAGGACATAAAAAATGAAATTTCTCGACCAAGCCAGAGTGTTTGTAAGATCAGGTGATGGCGGCGCCGGATCCATTTCCTTCAGACGTGAAAAATACATTGCTATGGGTGGCCCAGATGGTGGCGATGGCGGGCGCGGTGGTGACGTTTGGGTTGAAGCGGTCGATGGGCTTAACACGCTTATTGATTATCGCTTCCGGCAGCATTTCAAGGCAAAAACTGGCAATCATGGCATGGGTCGCAATCGCAATGGCGCGATGGGTGATGACGTTGTGATGAAAGTGCCGGTTGGTACGCAAATTTTTGAAGAAGACAATGAAACGCTAATTGCTGATTTGGATGAGCTTGGGCAGCGTTATCTCATTGCCAAAGGTGGCAATGGTGGATTTGGCAACGCGCATTTTAAATCATCAACAAACCAAGCGCCACGCCGTGCAAACCCTGGTCTTGAAGGCAAAGAGCGTTGGTTGTGGTTGCGGCTAAAACTTATTGCAGATGCAGGCCTTGTCGGATTGCCGAATGCAGGAAAATCGACCTTTCTTGCCAGTGTTACAGCGGCAAAACCAAAGATAGCAGATTATCCATTTACCACACTTCATCCCAATCTAGGTGTATCTAGTATTGATGGGCGCGAGTTTGTGATTGCGGATATTCCGGGCCTTATTGAAGGCGCGCATGAAGGCGTTGGTATTGGCGACCGTTTCTTAGGGCATGTGGAGCGGACACGCGTTTTGCTTCATCTTGTTTCTGCCGTTGAAGAAGATGTAGCAGAAAGCTACCGCGTTATTCGTGGTGAGTTGAAAGCTTATGGAGGCGGGTTAGACGAAAAACTAGAGATCGTCGCACTTTCCCAAGCCGATACGTTATTGCCTGAAGACAGAGCTGAAAAAATAGCTGCACTTGAAAAAATTTCCGGCAAAAAAGTTATGGAATTGTCTTCTGTCACGCGCGAAGGCGTTGAAGATGTATTGCGGGCCATGATATCCGCCGTTGAACAGTCGCGTGACAGTGAAATTGAACAAGAAGAGCCGCAGGCTGGAGATTGGCTCCAGATATGACGCAAACTTCTTACAAACGGATTGTTGTAAAAATTGGTTCTTCGTTGCTTGTTGACCCTGAGAAAGGATTGAAGCGCGATTGGCTTAAGTCACTGTGTGAAGATATTAAAGACTTACGCAATCATGGTTGCGAAGTTTTGATTGTCTCATCAGGTGCGATTGCATTGGGACGTGGGCAATTAGGCTTGCCAAATCGTGTTTTAAAACTGGAAGAAAGCCAAGCTTCGGCAGCCACAGGACAGATTTTGCTTTCTCGTGCATATAGCGAGGTATTGGGTGCGTTTGGTTTTCATGCTGGCCAGGTTTTACTGACCTTGGGTGATACAGAAGAACGTCGTCGTTATATCAATGCGCGTGAAACGATAAATACACTCTTAAAGCTAGGCGCTGTTCCGATTATCAATGAAAATGATACGGTTGCAACAAGTGAAATTCGTTATGGCGATAATGACCGTTTAGCTGCACGTGTTGCAAGCATGGTGAGTGCTGATTTGTTAGTGCTTCTTTCTGATGTTGATGGGTTTTATTCTGGCATTCCAGACAAGGATGCAGATGCAAAACGCTTTGATAGGATTGCTAATATTACACCTGAAATTGAAGCGATGGCGGGTGATGCAGGCACCGAGCTTTCCAAAGGTGGCATGGTGACCAAACTTGAAGCTGGTAAAATTGCAACTGCTGCCGGCACAACAATGGTTATCACCTCAGGCAAGCAAGATAATCCACTCTCGAAATTATTTGATGGCGGCAATGCAACATGGTTTGATGCGCAGGAAACGCCTGTCAGCGCACGCAAGAAATGGATTGCTGGCCAGATTGAACTGGGTGGTGAGCTGATTGTGGATGCTGGTGCAGAACGTGCATTACGCAAAGGCAGTAGCCTGTTGCCGGCCGGTGTGGTTAAGGTAAAAGGTGATTTTTCGCGTGGAGATATTGTTTCGGTTATCAATCAAAACGGCGAGGAATTTGGTTGTGGTGTAACATCTTACGATGTTGAGGATGCGATCAAAATTACGGGCTGTAAAAGTGAAGAGATAGAGACTATTTTAGGCATGACGTCGCGTGGCGCAATGATCCATCGTGATAACCTTGTTTTGACAACATCAGCTCAGGAAGCGGGAAAGATCGATGCTTGATACAGTTGAAAACCTAGATGTAGAAACTGTGATGCTAGAAATTGGCAAACGCGCAAAAGAAGCGACGCGGGAACTTAACACAAGAAAGCCTGAAGCAAAAAACAAAGCCCTAGATGCAATGGCAGATGCTTTGTGGAATGCGCGCGATCATATACTTTCAGAAAATGCAAAAGATATGGAACGTGCTGAAAAGAACGGCACGTCAAAAGCATTTCTTGATCGTTTGAAATTAGATGAAACGCGTATTCAAGGCATGATGGATGGCTTGCGTTCTATTGCTGAACTTAATGACCCAATCGGTGAAGTGATCGCGGAATGGGAACAACCAAACGGCTTACAAATTTCGCGGGTTCGCACACCACTTGGTGTAATAGGTGTTATTTTTGAATCTCGACCAAATGTTACCGCTGATGCAGGTGCGCTATGCCTGAAATCAGGCAATGCGGTTATTTTGCGAGGTGGCTCAGATTCATTCCACTCTTCAAGATCCATTCATGCATGCATGGTTCAAGGCCTTGAAGTGGCTGGCTTGCCAGCAGATGCAATACAAATTGTGCCTACAACAGATCGTGCCGCAGTCGGTGCGATGCTATCTGGGCTTAATGGTGCGATTGATGTGATCGTACCGCGTGGTGGTCGATCATTGGTAGAGCGTGTTCAAACAGAAGCGCGGGTTCCGGTCTTTGCACATCTTGAGGGGCTGTGTCACGTCTATGTTGATAAGTCAGCTGACCTACAAAAGGCAATTGATATAACTGTAAATGCAAAGATGCGTCGTACTGGCATTTGTGGGTCGGCAGAAACGTTGCTCATTGACCGTGCTGTTCGCGATACGCACCTGAAACCGATTCTTGAAGCGTTGAAAAATTCCGAATGCGAATTGCGCGGTGATATGGGTGTTCTTGAAATCTTCACTGGTGCTAAAGAAGCGAAAGAAGAAGATTGGACGACGGAATATCTGGACGCAATCATTTCTGCCAAACTTGTTGATGGCATTGATGAAGCAATTGCACATATTCAGAAATATTCATCTGGCCATACAGAAGCTGTGATTGCGGAAGATGTGGGCGTTGCTGATAAATTCTTTGCAGAAATTGATTCAGCTATTCTCCTTCACAATGCATCTACTCAATTTGCAGATGGTGGTGAGTTCGGCATGGGTGCCGAGATTGGCATTGCGACTGGTAAAATGCATGCGCGCGGACCAGTAGGCGTTGAGCAATTAACCAGCTTCAAATATCTGGTGCGCGGTGAAGGTCAAACCCGTCCATGAGTTCACTAGTTCAATCAGCATTAAAAATGCCATCTTCAGGCGAAGGTGCGCGGATAGGACTTTTCGGGGGGTCATTTAATCCGCCGCATGAAGGTCATCTTAATGTATGTGATTTGGCGTTAAAAAAACTGGAGCTGGATCAGATCTGGTGGATTGTAACGCCGGGCAACCCGCTAAAAGACCATTCTGAACTCAAAAGTTTAGAAGAAAGACTTGCGCTCTGTCATGACATTACATCGCATCCGAAAATAAAGATTACATGCTTTGAGGCGCTTTATAAAACGCGCTACACAGCGGATACATTGCGAATTGTTAAGCGGCAGCGAACACGCCAGAAATTTGTCTGGCTCATGGGGGCGGATAATCTTGCTAATTTCCATGAATGGCAAGATTGGCACGAGATCGTACAAATGATGCCAATTGCGGTAATAGATCGTCCTGGTTCAACACTGTCTTTTCGTTCGGCAAGAGCTGCACTTTTTTTGTCGAAATACAGGCTGGATGAAGAGGATGCCAGATTACTAGCAGATAAAAATCCGCCGTCATGGACATTCCTACATGGGCCACGAAATACGCTTTCCTCAACTCAATTAAGGGCTAAAGAGCGAAGCAAAACTTAGAGCGTTAATCAAAATTAGCGAAATTGTCTTGAAACCATCACAGAATCAGCAGTATGCTGATCTTGTTTACACCAATAGTGAGGCTAAACTGACTATACAAACGCAGACATCGGGTGCTGATAAAGCGACCACGAAAAAAACATCTAAGGCAGCAATGCAAGCAGTTAAAGATGTTTTGGAAACCGTGACAAACTCTTTGGAAGATTCCAAAGCGGAAGAACTTGTTACTATTGATATCAAAGAAAAATCAGCGTTAGCGGATTACATGGTAATTGCCTCTGGGCGATCAAACCGCCATGTGGGCGCGATTGCTGATCACTTGATGCGTGAATATAAGAGCCTTGGAATGGGCTCTGCGCGCGTTGAAGGCCTTCAAAGTGCCGATTGGGTGCTGATTGATATGGGGGACATTATTGTCCACCTGTTCAGGCCTGAAGTGCGCGAGTTTTATGCGCTGGAAAAAATGTGGCAAATGCCTACTTCTGAGGAAGTGAACTAGCCTCGTTTGGCTTAAAGGCACGCTATGAAGCTGATGATTATGGCGGTGGGCCGAATGAAGGCCGGGCCGGAGCAAACCCTTTACGACAAATATGCTGACCGGATTTCAAAGTCCGGCAAAGCTTTACATTTAACTGGGCCAGATCTTGTTGAGATTGTTGAAAGTCGCAGTGAAAAACCTGACAAGCGCAAAGAAAATGAAGCAGAAGCATTAATAGCCTCTGCTGGTAAAGATGTGCGGATCATTATGCTGGATGAAAAGGGCAAAGATCTGTCTAGCCGTGAATTTGCTGATCTCATAAAAAATGAACAGGATGCAGGCACTCAAACGCTTGCGTTTGCTATTGGCGGGCCGGATGGGCATGGCGAGCTTTTGAAGTCAATTTCTGTGCGCAAAATTCGATTTGGTTCTATGACATGGCCACATCAGATGGCACGTATTTTATTGGCCGAACAATTATACCGCGCCATTACAATTTTCTCAGGCCATCCCTATCACCGCGACTGAGTTTTTGGTTTCCTTATGGTTAACACTTTTTAGTGTATTCTGCGGGCATGTTTGCAAGAATCAAAATAGGTCAAGTTTTTAGACGTTTCTTGTGCGCTTGTTTTGCGTGCAGCATGGCAATTATTCCGGCGTTTTCACAAGAACTTTCTACAAGCAAAGAGCAATCAGAAGCAGAATTATTACAGCTTCAGTCTGAAATTTTCGTAACGCAAGCGCACCGCGAAGAGTTGGCCAAAGAGATAGAATCACTCGATAAAGATCGCGCCACCCTTAATCGTAATTTGATTGATGCATCCACGCAGTCTCGTAAATTCGAAAATCGTATTGAAAAAGCAGTTCAACGCTTATCACAATTGCGCGATGAACAGGCAGATGTAAAAGTGTCTTTGGATAGTAAAAAAGCGCTTCTTGCAGAAGTTTTAGGTGCGCTTCAGCGCATGGGCCGAAAGCCGCCGCCAGCCCTTTTGGTGACACCTGAAGATGCGCTCTCATCTGTTCGCTCCTCAATATTACTAGGCTCTGTTGTGCCTGAAGTGCGCTCAGAAACAGAAATTCTCATAGACCAGTTGCAATCGCTTGTTCGGATCAGCGACGATATTGAAAGCCAAAAAAGCAAGCTTAGCAGTAATCTTTCAAATCTCGCGCAAGAAGAAGAACGGCTTAATTTGCTATTGCAGGAAAAACAGCGAAGAGCTGGTGATGCGCGTCAGGAATTGGCTGAAGAAAGCGTAAAAGCAGCTGAATTAGCAGCAAAAGCAACGTCTTTAGCAGGTTTTATAGCTCAACTTGAAAAAGAAATTGAAAGTGTGCGTAAGGCTTCTGAGGCCGCTAAACTTGCGGATGCAAAACAAAAAGCGATTGAAGATGAGCGCATTGCTTCGGCACGTGCATTTGAACCTGATGAAGTGTTCTCGGATGCCGGGCGTATTGAACCAGCCATTGGGTTTAACAGTGCCAAAGGGCTGTTACCTTTGCCGGTTGCGGGCATAAGGACAGTAGGCTTTGGTGAAAAAGATGATGATGGCTTGGATTCAAAAGGGTTAAATTTGCAGACGCGCCAAAACTCCCGTGTTGTAGCGCCTGCAGATGCTTGGGTGCTGTATGCAGGGCCGTTTCGTTCCTATGGCCAACTCTTGATACTCAATGCAGGAAATGGTTATCATATAGTTCTGGCAGGCATGGACAGAATTAATGTGCAACCGGGACAGTTTGTTATCTTAGGCGAGCCAATTGGCACGATGGGAGCAAAAAGAATTGCTAGTTCCGGTACGATTGATGTGGACACAACAAAGCCTAGTTTATATGTTGAATTCCGTAAGGATGGGAAATCAATCAATCCTGACCCTTGGTGGTCTAAAAACAGTTTAGAAAGAACGTCTGATGGTTCGTAAAATTGGTCTTTTATTTTTGGGTGTGGTAATCGGTGCGATGGGTGTTGTCGCGATGAACCACTCACTCAGCCAAACATCAAGCGCGAATGCTGCTGGTGTCGATACGTATCGCCAGCTCAGCATTTTTGGTGATATATTCGAGCGTGTGAGAAGTTCATATGTGACCGAACCTTCTGAAGAAGAGCTCGTTGAAAATGCAATTAAAGGCATGCTTACATCGCTTGATCCGCATTCCAGTTATCTTAATACAAAAGACTTCTCCGAAATGCGCCAGCAGACAAGTGGTAAGTTTGGTGGCCTTGGCATTGAAGTAACCATGGAAAATGAAGTTGTTAAAGTGGTGTCTCCAATTGATGACACGCCTGCAATGAAGGCCGGTGTTCTTGCGGGCGATTTTATCGTCAAAATTGATGGTGAGAACGTTCGCGGTATCAGCCTTGCACAGGCTGTTGAAAAAATGCGCGGTGAAGTGAATACACCTATTGTGCTTACAATTGCACGTGAAGGTGCTGACAAGCCGATTGATATTACAATCATTCGCGATGTGATTACCGTACGTTCTGTGCGTTACCGCGTTGAAGATGATAATATTGGCTTCATCGACATTAATACATTTAATGAACAAACGTTTCCTGGCCTAGAAAATGCGATCACTAAAATTCGCGAAGAAGTTGGTGATGAAAAGCTTATTGGTTATGTTATTGACCTACGTCTAAACCCGGGTGGGTTGCTTGACCAAGCTGTTAGCGTATCTGACGCGTTTCTTGATCGTGGTTTGATTGTTTCAACACGTGGCCGTAACGAAGAAGAAACACGCAGACATTCTGCACGCCCTGGTGATCTTACAAGTGGTAAACCTGTTATTGTTCTTGTAAACGGCGGTTCTGCATCTGCTTCAGAGATTGTTGCCGGTGCATTGCAAGATCATAAGCGCGCTACCATTCTTGGAACGCGCTCGTTTGGTAAAGGTTCTGTTCAAACCATTATTCCACTTGGTGCCAATGGAGCGCTGCGACTAACAACAGCGCTTTATTATACACCAGCTGACCGTTCAATTCAGGGTAAAGGCATTGATCCTGAAATCACAATCAACCAGCCATTGCCGGAAGAGCTTCAGGGCCGCGTTGAAGCACGTGGTGAATCTCAACTTCGTGGACATATTGTTGGCAATGAAGAAGATGATGAAGGTTCAGGCTCTATTGCTTACGTTCCGCCGGATCCAAAAGATGATGTACAATTGCAACACGCTAAAGACCTCCTTGCAGGCCGTAAGCAACATGCTGCATTTCCACCGGACCCATCCAAGGCATTGCCGTCACAAAATTAAGTTTGTGAGGCTGGATTAAAACTTTTTGAAATTTACAAGGGAGAGCGTATGTTCTCCCTTGTTTGATTCTATAATTCTTTAAAGGTATGCGGGTCGTTTATGCAGACTGAAAATGAATTTACTAAACCTCTTAAAGGGCGCGGGCAAAAACCTGAATTAGCTTTAAAGCATAAGGTTTTTATTGCTCTTGGTATTACGCTTGTTTTCATTTTACCTGTTGCTCATTTTTATGGTTTAGGCGGCGCAATTCTCAATCTGTTTAAGTCAGAAGAAATACAAGTTGCGCAAGAGGCTCCACTGCCAAAGCCCCAGGTGGTTTTGCGTGATAGTATTGAGCCAAACGATGCGCAATCTGATATCAATGAAGACACTGGCCCGGTCACTCTAACTGAGATTGAACCAAGCGGGGAAATTAATCCGCCAAAAAAATTGACGCCTCAAATTTTACCTAGAGCAGATGTCAGACGTCAGGAACAAGCGCTTGCACATTTGCCCGACCCTGAGCTTATTGAACGTGGTGCAACGGGTGTCATTCCAAAAAAATCAAATGGTGGTTTACGACCACTTGATGTTTATTCTCGCCAACCAGATACGGAAGGCAATTTTGGTGTTGCCCGCGTTGTGCTTGTGATCGGCGGTATGGGCATTAGCCAAACCACAACCAAAAACGCGATCGATCAATTGCCGAGTGGTATAACGCTTGCATTTGCGCCCTATGGCAACAGCCTCAATCGGTGGATGCAATATGCGCGTAAGCGAGGTCATGAGCTTTTATTGCAAGTTCCGATGGAGCCGATTGATTATCCGCAAAATAATCCCGGGCCACATACAATTAAAGCAGATGCTGATTTGCAGGAAAATCTCGCGAACCTTCATTGGTCTATGAGCCGGATTACAAACTATGTTGGTATCACCAACTATTTGGGTAATAAATTCCTTTCTCAACCTGCAAGCATGACACCTATTTTTGCAGAATTTGCTGACCGTGGTTTGATGTTTTTTGACGATGGTACCGCACGCAATTCAAGCTCTGAAGGCGTTGCAGTTAAATCACGTTTGCCATATGCACGTGCGGATATTGTGATTGATGATGTCCGGTCACGTAATGCAATTGCTGGTAAGTTAGAAAAACTTATTGAACGAGCAAAGCGCACTGGTTTGGCTGTTGGTACAGGCAATGCGTTTCCAGATACGATTGCAATTGTTGCTGAGTTTGCAAAACGCGCAAAAGAATTAGGCATAGAAATCACACCGGTTTCTGCAATTGCATCAGACCCTGGAAGGTAAAACACATGGTTAAAGCTGATGACCTTCCTTATCGCCTTTGTGTGGGTATTATGCTTTTGAACCATGAAGGCAAAGCGTGGGCTGGGCGGCGTATGCCCAATACTGAGACGCTTGCAAAAGATGATTTTCGCTGGCAAATGCCGCAAGGGGGCATTGATAAAGGTGAAGATCCGCTCGAAGCAGCCAAGCGTGAATTGTGGGAAGAAACTGGCGTTACCTCTGCCAAGATTATCGGCGAAGTCACCGACTGGCTTAATTATGATTTGCCAGCGGAATTGATTGGCGTTGGCCTCAAAGGTAAATATCGCGGGCAAACACAAAAATGGTTCGCCTTCATGTTTGAGGGCGATGAAAGCGAGATCAATATCACGCATCCGCCAGATGGTTCTCTTCAAGAGTTCGACAAATGGGCGTGGAAAGACATGCACCAACTGCCAGACCTCATTGTGGAATTTAAACGGGATATTTATCTGCGTGTGGTGAACGAGTTTGAGGGCTTGGTTTAGGGCACTTGTGTTGTCATGAGGTTTCACAAATTTAGCAAGTTTGTGAGCTCGCTCATACTTGAAAAAGTTTCATTACAAAATGGCGCTAGACGATCAGCTGATGTTTCAGCGGTAAAACCAAAAGTAACCATCCCTGCTGCTTTTCCAGCTTTAGCGCCGCTAACGCTGTCTTCTATAACAACGCAAGATTTTGGTGGTTGCCCAATTAGCTGAGCAACTCGCAAATAGACATCTGGTGCAGGTTTTGGCTTGCCTACATCTTCGCGCGACACTATCCGCCCTTCGAATCGAGACTTCAACCCGGTTTTACTCAGCGTGATATCCATCTTGGTATGCGGGCCATTTGAACCCACACCATATGGAATGCCAACTGCATCCAAATGATCCAATATTTCGATTACGCCTGGCATTAAAGTGACCTCACTCGCCAATCTATGATACATTTCATCATACATAAGAGGCACCCAATTTTCTGGCAGACCTGCTCCACGCCTTTTTGCTTCTTCAAAACAAGATTGGATGGTGCCTCCAACAAAGAGATCCATGACTTCGCGTAATGTCAAATCCAAGCCGTAGGTAATCAAGCTATCTCGCATGACTGTGTTGGTGATGGTTTCACTGTCAATGAGTACGCCATCACAATCAAATATTACGGCCTTGGGAGGAAATAGCATTTGTTAGTCATCCAATTACTGTTTTAATGGTAGCAAGTGTAACAATGGCATTTGTCTAAGTTTAAAAGATAATAGTGATGTGACGTATTTCAAACCAGAGAATCCATACAAGTTTTGTGTCGATAGCAGACCATTCAATGAGCTTGTTTACTCCGCAGCATAATTCTTCCCTCTGAACTTTTCTTTGATATGGCCTAGCAGGCTGCCAGCGCTTTCGAGGATGTTTGTG
>CAZXZQ010000044.1:0-13563 GCA_964645215.1 uncultured Rhizobiaceae bacterium
CATCTCTGATTGCATTTTTGTAAGGGCCGTTTCAGCTTCTGATACAACATCTTCATCGCCCTCTTCTTCTCCAAGTTCAATCAAACCAATATTGTCTTCAAGTTCAGATTCAATCAGCTTGATGGTTTTAATGGATGTTTCTAAACTCTGGCGTTCTCGCATCAGTTTTTGTGCTGATTGCGGATCATTCCATAAGTTGGGATCTTCCGATTTTGCGTTTAATTCTTCTAATCTTTGATTGGCAATATCCCAGTCAAAGATGCCTCCTCAGCAAGCTTACGGCCTGCTTTATCTCGGATACGATGGCTTGCATTTCTGCACGCATGAATTTTCGTCCCTGTTAGAGCAATGGTTAGATAAGAAATATCAAGGAGATACATAAGGGGGAGCAACAGACATGTAAAGCCCACAGCTCGCAACTACACTATATTAGAGCAATTATCCTAAGCTTAAAAAAGACCACCAGTACCTTCTGTTACAGCTTTTGCAGCCGCAGGAGATACAGACAAGCCTTTCGTGAAAGAATCTTTAGCAAAACCAATCACAGAATAACGATCAGGTGGCGCAGTTCCTGGCTTAAACGCTTCAAGAATAACACCAGGCTTACCTGCTTTTGCAAGAAGTCCGGTTTTACCATTGATCGGAATAAGCTTTAGACCACGTGGAACACGAAACTCAACTGGCTTTTGGCCTTCGATTGCAGCTTTCATGAAGTTTGTGAAAATCGGTGCAGCCAAGCCACCGCCTGTGTTACCTTTGCCCATTGGAGCAGGGTTATCATATCCAATATAAACGCTTGTCACGAGATCCGGTGTATAGCCAACAAACCATGCATCTTTTTCTTCGTTGGTTGTACCTGTTTTACCAGCAACCGGCACGCCAAGCTCTTTTACTACCGGAGCAGTACCACGCAGCACAACGCCTTCCATCATGGACGTCATTTGATATGCAGTCATAGGGTCAAGCACCTGATCACGATTATCTTCAAGCTCAGGCTCAGCCTGTTGGCTCCAGCTTTCCGCATTACAGTCTAAGCAAACGCGCTCTTCATGCTTGAAAATGGTTTTACCATAGCGATCTTGAATGCGGTCAATAAGTGATGGTTTGATCGATTTGCCACCATTAGCCAGCACAGAGTAAGCCGCAGCCATTCGCATTACAGTGGTCTCACCTGAACCAAGAGACATAGAAAGCACTGGCAACATTTTGTCATAAATACCAAAGCGCTCGGCATATGCGGCTACAAGCGGCATGCCCATGTCTTTTGCAAGACGTACCGTCATTAGATTTCGAGATCTCTCAATACCAAGGCGCAATGTTGACGGCCCAGCAAATTTGCCGCCGTAGTTTTTAGGTTCCCAAATACCAAGGTCCCCACCTTGGTCAATTTTAATAGGACCATCTAAAACAACAGAAGATGGCGTATAACCATTATCAAGTGCAGCTGCATATACAAATGGCTTGAAGGATGAGCCAGGCTGTCTGAAGGCCTGAGTTGCGCGGTTAAACTGCGATTCAGCAAAGGAGAAGCCACCAGCCATGGCAAGTACGCGTCCCGTATGAGGATCCATTGCTACCAATGCACCAGATACTTTTGGAATTTGTCTTAGCCGATAGTTTTTAGCCGTATCATCTTCACTTGCAAGAGGCTCGACATAAATAACATCACCTACATTTAAAACGCCATTTACACCTTTAGCCGTTCGTTTTTCGTCCTCAATATCAATCTTTAGAGCCCATTTCATATCATCGAGCGCAATGGTCGCTATTTGACGGTCAGACTTGAGTTTACCGGACACTTGTTTATCAGGTTGAATGCCTATGGTTGCAGAAGATGCATCGGTTCCCAGAACAACAGCAAGTTTCCATTCAGGAACATCCGACAAGGTTTTGATTTCGCCAATTGCAGTGCCCCAATCATCACCAAGTTCAACATTTTGTACTGGACCGCGGAACCCACGGCGCAAATCAAACTTCAACAAACCATTCATCAATGATCGTCTTGCTTTTTCCTGCAATTGAGGGTCAAGGGTAGTACGAATTGAAAGTCCACCCTCGTAAAGTGCTTTTTGACCATACCGGTCCACAACTTCGCGACGAACTTCTTCAGAGAAATATTCAGATGATGCTAAATAGCTAGACCCACGTCTTGGGTTAACATCCAAACCTTTTTCTTTGGCAAGCTTACCCTCTTCTTCCGTGGCGTAGCCATTTTCAACCATACGGTCGATCACCCAGTTTCGGCGCGTAAGGGCGCGTTCAGTGTCACGGAAAGGATGATAATTGCTTGGCGCTTTCGGTAATGCTGCCAAATAAGCCGCCTGATGCAACTCAACCTCATGCACTGATTTATTGAAATACGTAAGCGAAGCACCCGCAACACCATAAGCACCAAAGCCTAGGTAAATTTCGTTTAGATAAAGCTCCAAAATACGGTCTTTTGAATAGGCAGATTCAATGCGCATAGAAAGCAGCGCTTCTTTAATTTTGCGGTCGATAGAACGCTCAGATGAGAGAAGGAAGTTTTTTGCAACCTGTTGCGTAATGGTAGAAGCACCTATTGCTCGTCTTCCCGACCCTAGATTTTGTAGGTTTACGATAACCGCACGTCCAATACCGGTAATATCAACGCCACCATGTTTGTAGAAATTCTTATCTTCTGCAGACAAAAATGCAGCTTTAATTGTCTCAGGCACAGCTTGAATAGGCAGATATAGCCTGCGCTGACGCGCATATTCGGCCATTAATTCGCCATCGCCAGAGTGAATTCGCGTTGTTACAGGTGGCTCATATGCGTTTAGAACCTCAAAATCGGGCAAACCGTCAGACAAATCATGCAAATACCAAGCAACGCCAGCAACCACTAAAATTGCAAGCAGCATTCCCATTCCGAAGAAATAACCGAATAATCTCAAAAGCATATGAGGGCCTCTCGAATCATATTTGCCTTAAGTCAGTATACTTGATGTGCCGTAAACTGAAAAAAGTTTGTAATAGTAATATATATTACGCGATAAATGAGGAAACAATATGATTCCCCATCTCCCGATTACCTGCAAAAATCAGTTACATATTCGCTAGCACTCTACAAATCACAATCTGTTAGAATAGGATATGTTTTTCAACTTATTGCCTAACCTCAAAAAATGTATTTACAGAATTAGCCACAGCCTCTGTTGCCTTTTCGCGCCAACCTTGATCGTTCAACAATCGTTCATCTTCCGTATTGGAGAGGTACCCAAGCTCAATCAACACGCTTGGCACATCAGGTGCTTTTAAAACCCCGAATGCAGCAGAACGTTGCGGGTTCTTAATCAGTTTCACTTTGGGTCCAAGCTCTTTGACTAAAAGGGTTGAAAATCGCCGAGAGAACTTCTTGGTTTCCGTTGCGGTTAAATCTGCCAAAATATCAGTAACCGCTTCTGTGTCTTCTTTTGGAATTGAAAGCCCCGCTATCAAATCGACACTATTTTCAGAATTTGCGAGGTCTTCTGATAGCCGATCCGAAGCCTTTTTAGACAATGTATAAATTGTCGAACCACGAACATATGTTTGTTTCAAGGAATCTGCATGAATTGAGATGAACAAATCAGCCTTTGCCCTGCGATTAAAATCTAACCTTTGTCGTAAAGACAAGAAAACATCATCTTCACGCGTCATTTTAATATCAAAGGGACCTATTTTTTCCAGTTTGTTGCGCAACAGCTTGGCAAACTTAAACACAATATCTTTTTCTGATGTTCCATTTTTACCTACTGCACCGCCGTCAATGCCACCATGACCAGGATCAAGTACAATGGTGAAACGCCCACTCACCTTCTCTTGAGGTTTAAGACGGTCACCCTTGCTCGCAACACCACCGCTATCGCCAATGATACGGCGTTGTGCATTTAATAATCGCGTAAAACGAATTGAGTCAGTCGAATCAATGTCCAACAAAAATCTATGATTTCCACTTTCATCCAATGAGCTAATCGACGCCTTGATGATTTCTGCCGGTTGCTTCAGGGTAAGTACAATTCGAGATCTCCCCTTGCCTATCCGGCCCATTTGTACATTCGTAATCAAACCCGTTGGCACTAATGCTTCATCGTTGGAAATGGAAAACCTTGTTTCATCCATATCAATTACGATGCGGTTTGGAGAATCCATATAAAAAGCTTGAACAGAGATATTTTTATCAAGGTTTAGAAAAAACCGCGTACTTGCTTCATCGCCAACCATATTACCAGAATATGCAACCGCAATATCAGAATCCTGCGTATAAGCAGTATGACTACTAAATATCAGCGCGAATGCTATGAAATATATTCGAAGAAAATGAATCATCTCATAAATGATATTTTATTGTTATAGAGATTGGAACCAGTTTTGAGGCGCTTAATATTTAATTAGCTAGGAATAATCGTCAATTTCAATCTGTAGCTGTGCTTCTAAAATTGACACCTCAAGAAGATACGCAAGCGTCTCCAACTCCATTGAACTCGCCATTTTCTGAAACTCTGATAACATATCGCTCATATATTCTAGTCTTTTGCGATATACTTCATCTGTAGTTTCATTCGTTAGAGTTTGGTCTTTACTTTTCATATTTAAACCCGCGTGAATTTACATTACAACTACCAATAGTTGTGTTTTCAGTCAAATAACAATTATTAGTTGCATTTAATGAATTCTTTTACCTATATGCGTTTTTGGGCTTGACGATTGGATAAAGCATCGTCAATTCAAAGTCCCAACCTTATATAGTTCACGTCAGTAAAAAAATAATTCAGGAAATATATGCATGTCACACAGTCTTGTAATCGTTGAGTCGCCCGCAAAAGCCAAAACGATCAACAAATATTTAGGCAAGAATTTCACTGTCTTAGCCTCATTCGGACATGTGCGTGACCTTCCACCCAAGGATGGTTCAGTTTTGCCGGACGAAGATTTCGCAATGTCTTGGGCAGTTGATTCTAAAGCCAAGTCAAAGCTGAGCGACATCACGAAAGCGATGAAGATTTCCGACAAACTGATCCTCGCAACCGACCCGGACCGCGAAGGTGAAGCTATTTCCTGGCACGTATTGCAGGTTTTAAATGAGAAAAAAGCGCTAAAGGACAAGCCGGTAGAGCGCGTGGTCTTTAACGCAATCACCAAGAAGTCTGTGCTGGAAGCGATGGAGAACCCGCGCCAGATCGATGAACCTTTGGTACACGCATACCTTGCACGCCGCGCGCTTGACTACCTTGTAGGCTTCACACTCTCCCCTGTTCTTTGGCGCAAACTGCCAGGTGCACGATCAGCTGGCCGCGTTCAATCGGTCGCACTACGCCTCGTTTGTGACCGCGAAGCTGAAATCGAAGCGTTTAACCCTGTTGAATATTGGTCGATTCTAGCCTCTCTCAAAAACAAAGATGGCCAGATGTTCGAAGCAAGCATAGCCGAATTTGCGGGCGAAAAGATTGCACGCCAAGACATTCCTAACGAAGAAATGGCGATGAAGATCAAGTCTATGCTGCAAGCATCCGATTTGAACGTCTCAAAAGTCGAATCGAAACCTACTAAACGCAACCCTTACGCGCCATTCATGACATCTAGCATGCAAATGGATGCATCACGCCGCCTAGGTTTTTCTGCGAAACAGACCATGCAAGTTGCTCAGCGTCTTTATGAAGGTATCGATATTGGTGGCGAGACAGTAGGTCTTATCACTTATATGCGTACAGATGGCGTGCAATTGGCACCAGAAGCTATTCCGACCATTCGCGAACAAATCAGCAAGTCATTTTCTGCCAAACACGTGCCAGCAGAGCCACGTCATTACTCAACCAAGGCCAAGAACGCTCAAGAAGCGCACGAAGCCATTCGCCCGACCGAGATTTCACGTACACCACAAGAAATGTCAAAATATCTCGAAGGTGATCAAGCCAAACTCTATGATCTTATCTGGAAGCGCACTATTGCATCTCAAATGGCGTCTGCCGAGATTGAACGCACAGCAATTGATATTACCGCTACGGCAAATGGTGAGACTGCACGTCTTCGCGCTAATGGTTCTGTTATCAAGTTTGATGGCTTTCTTGCTGCTTACGACCAAGCAAAATCTTCTGATGATGACGAAGATGACAAGCGCTTGCCTGCCCTAACAGAAGGCGAAGGCGTGGTACGGGAGAAGATTGAAGCAAATCAACACTTCACCCAGCCACCTGCACGTTATTCAGAAGCTTCACTAATTCGCAAAATGGAAGAGCTTGGCATTGGCCGCCCTTCCACCTATGCATCGGTTCTTTCGACACTTCAGGACCGCCAGTATGTGACCCTCGAAAAACGTCGCTTTACACCAGATTCAAAGGGGCGCGTTGTAACAAGTTTCCTTGAAAGTTACTTTAACCGCTATGTAGAATACGGCTTCACAGCCAACCTTGAAGAGCAGCTCGACCAAATCTCATCTGGTGAATTGCAATGGAAAGATGTGTTGCGTGAGTTCTGGAAACAGTTCACATCAAGCGTTGATGAAACCAAAGACCTTCGTGTTTCAGAAGTACTCGACAAGCTAAACATCGAATTAGCGCCACTTGCCTTCCCGCCACGTGAAGATGGCAGCGAACCGAGATCCTGCACCGCCTGTAGTAATGGCATACTCAGTCTAAAAGTCGGTAAGTTTGGTGCATTTGTAGGGTGTTCTAATTATCCTGAATGCAATTACACTCGCCAACTTGGCCAAACGGATGAAGAAGCAGCTCAACAAGCCGCCAATGATGGACCAAAGGTTCTTGGCATTGACCCAGAAACTGGCGAAGAAGTAACACTCCGCTCAGGTCGCTTTGGCCCATACATTCAGCGTGGCGAAGGCAAACCAAAAGAAGTGAAACGTGCAGGTATTCCAAAAGGGCAAGACCCGCTTACGGTTGATTTTGAACGTGCACTACAACTTCTATCGCTTCCACGTGATGTTGGCGAACATCCTGAAACTGGCAAAATGATAACAGCTGGCCTCGGTAGATACGGCCCATTCGTGCTGCATGAAGGACTATACGCCAATATGGCAGACCCAGAAGATGTATTCACAATCGGCATAAACCACGCTGTAACATTGCTTGCAGAAAAAGCTGCTAAAGGCGGGCGTAGAGGCGCAGCAGCAGCATTGAAAGATCTTGGCGAGCATCCTGATGGCGGTGGGAAAATCACCGTCAATGATGGTCGCTATGGCCCTTACGTAAAGCACGGCAAGATCAATGCAACATTGCCAAAAGATAGTGACCCGCAAGAAGTAACGCTTGAACAAGCCGTAGAACTGATCGCTGCAAAAGCGGAGAAGAGCGGCAAAAAGAAGCCTGCTAAGAAGAAAGCAGCGGCAAAGAAAAAACCAGCAGCGAAAAAGAAACCTGCCAAGACTGAAGACGAATAAGTGGCGAAACAAATCCCGCCCAAAAAGAAAAAAGCAAAAGCTGCAAAGCGCAAGGCAACCAGAATACCATCGCGCGATCAATTGCTGAAATTTCTGGCGGAGAATCCTCAACGCACATCAAAGCGCGATATTTCCAAAGCCTTCAACATTAAAGGCACGGACAAGATTGAACTCAAAGCATTGTTGCGAGAGTTGATCGGCGAAGGTCTCATTGAAAAACGTGGCAAGCGGTTGACTGAACCAGGTGCCCTTCCCCCAGTTGCTGTTATTGATATCGTAACACGCGACCGCGATGGAGGATTGTTGGGCAAGCCCGCGCAATGGAATGAGAATGAATTGGGCAAAGCACCGACTGTCGAATTTCGTGGCAATGCCGGCGCAAAAGGTACAACAGCAGGCATCGGAAACCGCGTATTGGCGCGCGTGAACAAACTAGGTCAATCCAGCCGATATTCTGCAAAAATCATCAAAGTCATTCCAAAATCTGACAATGAAGCCCTTGGTGTCATTCGCATAACTGATGCTGGCATTCGCCTAGAGCCGGCCGCACGAAAACAATCAGAGATGGAAATACCAGAGGACCTATTGGGTGACGCAAAGGATGGCGACCTTGTAACAGTAGAGACCATCCGTGGCGCTAAGTACGGCTTGAAAAAGGCCCGTGTCACGAATGTCATCGGCTCCATGAAGTCCGAAAAAGCAGTTTCTGCAATCGCTATTCACGCCAATGAAATCCCGCATGTTTTTCCGGACGCGGTATTAGCGGAAGCAGATCAAGCAAAGCCAGTTTCCCAAGAACAGCGCGAAGATTGGCGCTCTATCCCGCTCATCACCATCGATCCGGCAGATGCGAAAGACCATGATGACGCCATTCAGGCTGAACCTGATCCAGAACTTGAAGGCGGGTATATTGTGCGTGTCGCGATTGCAGATGTGTCCGCATATGTAACACCCGGATCGGCCATGGATCGCGAAGCGCTTATCCGAGGTAATTCGGTTTACTTCCCAGACCGTGTTGTGCCGATGTTGCCAGAGCGTATATCCAACGACCTTTGCTCATTGCGTGAGGGTGAAGAACGCCCAGCCCTTGCCGTGCAAATGCATTTTGATGCGCAGGGCAAGAAGGTGAAGCATTCCTTCCACCGCGTTTTAATGCGCAACCATGCGAACCTCGCCTACCCGCGCGCACAGGCAGCGATTGATGGGCAAACTGACGAGAAGACTGCCCCTGTTCTCGAAACCATTCTAGAGCCTCTATGGGCCGCCTATCGCTGTCTGCAACGCGGCCGTAATGACCGTCAACCACTTGAACTTGATTTGCCAGAGCGTAAAATCTTACTCAATGAAAACGGAACCGTAAAACAGGTTTTAGTGCCAGAACGGCTAGACGCGCATAAGCTCGTTGAAGAATGCATGATTCAGGCAAATGTCTGTGCGGCAGAGACGTTGGAACGCAAGAAGCAACCTCTCATCTACCGCACCCATGATGCACCTTCGCTCGATAAACTTGAGAAACTACGCGAGTTTTTGACTTCCCTAAATATTTCACTCGCAAAGCCCGGCCACTTGAAAGCGATGCACTTCAACCAAATCCTGACTCAGGTGCGCGATACAGAAAACGAAGAGCTTGTCTCACAGGTTGTGCTGCGCTCGCAAAGCCAAGCGGTATATACAAAAGACAATCTTGGCCATTTTGGCCTGCAACTCTCACGCTATGCACATTTTACATCGCCCATCCGCCGATACGCGGATTTGATCGTTCACCGCGCGCTGGTCAGCAGCAATGGTCTAGGCAAAGGCGGCATCACACGCGAAGAAGAAGCACAGCTTGATGACATTGCAGCAGAAATCTCTCAGACCGAACGCCGCGCCATGCAGGCAGAACGCGAGACGATTGATCGTTTGATTGCAGGCTTCCTGTCAGAACAGATCGGTGCAAAATTCATGGGCCGCATTAATGGGGTTACCAGAGCTGGACTTTTCGTCACATTGGAAGAAACTGGCGCTGATGGTTTTATCCCCATCTCGAAATTGGGCGACGAATACTATATATATGATGAAACAACGCATTCGATGATTGGAGAGCGCTCACGTGAAACCTATCAGATGGGACAGCAGGTTGAGGTTCGTCTGGTAGAAGCAGCCCCTGTTGCAGGGGCATTGCGGTTTGAGATGATCAGCGAAGGCATTGAAGGTAAAGGCCGAGCCTTGCCAAAGAGCAGAAATACGAACAAACGTTTCGATAATAGACGCGGGCCCGGCTCAAGAAGACATAGAAGGTAAGATGACGAAAGAACATTCATTCGGGGGTTCAGCAGAAAATGACCGACCACTATGGCCAGCAGTCATGAATGGTGCACGCGCGCGTTGCCCTTCTTGCGGTGTTTCAAAACTCTTCACACATGGCACAAAAGTGATGGACCAATGCCACGTATGCAAAGAAGAGTTTCATCACCATCGCGCAGATGACCTTCCTGCTTATCTTAATGTACTGGTGATTGGCCATATCGTTGTTGGTCTGATGATGACTGTTTACATCATGAAATTGCTCGATATTTGGACACTAATGGCATTGACGATTTCTGTGGCGATTGTCGCCTCTATCCTGCTTATGCGCCCGATCAAAGGCGCAGTCGTTGCCGCGCAATGGGCAATGCGCATGCATGGCTTTGGAGGACATCGTGACTAATTCCGACAATGATCTTAAAGGCGAAGTCAATCGTATCAACACGATGATTAACTCGCCTTCTGTTGTTGAACGCAGGCATCAATCTCGCCGTGAACATGGTTATATCCGCCCGCGTAATGCTTCGACCATCATCGTTGTAAACAATGATGGACCGGAACCTAAAATTCTAATGGGCAAGCGCAATAAAAAAGTCAAATTTATGCCGGGCGCACTCGTCTTTCCCGGCGGCTCAGTCGATAAATATGACGGTTCTGTACCGGTTGCGGATGAATTATCCACCGATACAAACACACGACTACAAAATGCCATGCGCGGTCGTCCAACGGCCAGAGGCGCAAAAGCGCTCGGCGTTGCGGCAGTTCGCGAACTCGCAGAGGAAAGCGGGCTTCTTATCGGGAAGCCGGGTGAATTCAAATCTAACCACGAAGACTGGAATGACTTTGCCAAGCGTGGAATTGTGCCTTCCCTTTCCGGCATACGATTATTCGCTCGGGCAATCACCCCTCCGGGATTGTCACGCCGGTTCGATACATGGTTTTTCCTTATTCATGCATCTGAAATAGGCTTCACACCCGAAGGTGGATTTGAACCCGATGGTGAACTTGAAGGACTTGAGTGGATTTCACCTGAAAAGGCCATCACTGAAAATACGCGCGAGATTACCCGCGTCATGATTGTGGAGCTTATTAGGCGCTTACGGCAGGATAAGAACCTGTCCGACACCTACCCTGCACCCTACTATCACACTGTGGGAAGTCATTTTCAGCGGAAAGAAATCTGATGGAACTGAATGCCAATTTTGACGAACGCGCGATTGTTCACGCCGGTAAACTAGAGTGGAAAGCCTCCCCTATGAAAGGCGTAGACCGCCGTATGCTTGACCGACTAGGCGATGAGGTAGCGCGTGCCACGTCAATCGTACGCTATGCACCGGGCAGTCATTTTTCTGCGCATACACATACAGGTGGTGAAGAATTTTTAGTTCTCGACGGCGTGTTCCAAGATGAGCATGGCGACTTCCCTGCCGGCACCTATGTGCGTAATCCTCCGACAACAAGCCATACGCCTAGTTCTCAAGATGGTTGTACTATTTTTGTAAAACTATGGCAGTTTGATATGGAAGATCGCCATCAAATGCGCATTGATACGCCTGAGGCGGAATGGCAAACCCAGCAAGATGGCTCTCAGACACTTCAATTATACCAAGACGCTCATGAACACGTTTACATGGCGAGATGGTATGCAGGACAAACTATAAAACTTGATGCGCCAAGTGGCATGGAAATTCTGGTGCTAACAGGCAGCTTCACAACAATGGGTGAAACCTTCGAAACGCAATCATGGCTGCGTTTGCCTAAAGGTGACAAAATCAACCTAGAAGTAGGCGCTGAAGGGTGTGAAGTGTGGGTCAAAGAAAATCATCTAAACACAACTCCAAAGCCACCTGCTATTTAATTATCGCTCCTAAGCGCTTTCTTTTTTGTTCCTAAATTATGAAAAAGCGGCTAGAGATTCTCTATGACAGAGACATCCTTCCGGGAAAAATTTGAAGGCACGGACATGCGTTCCGTGTTCGCAGCAATTGCGAGCATTACCGCAGTCGGCACAGGATTGGGCTTATCAGGCCCTTTGCTTTCTCTTATCATGGAACAACAGGGCGTATCGCCAACGCTGATCGGAGCTAATACAAGCGTGGCAGGCTTGGCCGCAATCTTTGCTGTTCCCTTTGTCACCATGATCTCGCGCCGGTTTGGCGTGGTAAACACCATGGTCCTCAATATTGTGCTGTCCGCCACTTTTTTCATGGCGTTCTTCTTCTTTGATCCCATTCCAGAATGGTTTCTCATTCGATTCCTTTTCAGCTGCAATCTTTCGATGGTCTTCGTCTTAAGCGAATTCTGGATCAATCATGCTGCGAGCGAAAAAAACAGAGGCCTGATTTTAGGAATATATGGCACAGTCTTAAGTGTAGGATTTGCCATTGGCCCGGGCATAGTCGCCTATATTGGCATAAATGGCATTGCACCATTCATCATAGGCACCGTTCTGATCGTAATGGCGGTCTTTCCAGCGCTTTATGCCCACAAAGGGCAACCGGTTATGGAAAAGACCGGCAAAACGCCATCACTCCTGCCATATATCTTTCTGGTGCCCATGGCGACAGCTGCAGGCTTTATCTTTGGCGCCGTTGAACAAGCAGAACTTTCGCTTCTTCCTGTGTACGGCATACGTTCTGGCTTTAGTGATGCAGAAGCGGCCCTCCTCCTCACTGTAACGGGCATAGGCAACGTAGTGTTTCAAATTCCACTTGGCATTTGGTCTGACAAAGTCAAAGACCGCCGGACCGTCCTTTTGGTCTGCACGATCATTGGCCTCTTGGGCTGCGTGGTTTTGCCATTTGCAATTCAGCATTTGTGGATGCTCTATCTAACCGTCTTTTTATGGGGCGGCGTTGTTGGTGGCATGTATACGGTCGGCCTGGCCCATCTTGGCTCTAGACTCAAAGGAACAGACCTTGCTCAGGCGAATGCGGCATTCATACTCTGCTATGCATTTGGCATGACGATTGGGCCGCAATTGGTTGGGCTATTTATGGATATTTTCGGCCCCAATGGCTTTGTAATGGGTGTAGGCTTATTTTTCTCAAGTTATATCGCACTTTATTTAATTAGAAGAACAAGCCAAGCTTGACTTTTCAATGATTATGAGTAGTTTGCGCATCAACCAAGGCCGCATGGATTTAATGCGGCTTATTTATTTCTGCAAATTCGGGAAGACGATCATGGCTAAAGCCACAACAATCAAAATCAAGCTGGAAAGCACCGCTGACACAGGTTTCTACTATGTGACTAAAAAGAACAGCCGCACCATGACCGAAAAAATGGTGAAGCGTAAGTATGACCCGGTAGCTAAAAAGCACGTAGATTTTAAAGAAACTAAAATCAAGTAAGTTTCTTACAATCAAAGAATTTCAAGAACCGCCTTCTAGGCGGTTTTTTTGTGCGTGATTTTTACTGGTGAAATTTGGGGTCGGTCGAGCTTTGGCAAATGGTACGAGGAGGCCATCAATACCAAACCTCGACCGACGACCCCACGGACCCAGGAGATGCGGCGGACCTGAGCACTCCGTAGGGTAAGCATCACACAAAAACATAGAATTCTTGTGTGAAGAATATAAATTGCAACAAACTTTTCAGGAAATCAACGCTTTAGTTAATTGTAGACAAGCAATTGTATTGGATGGTTAGCATTAATGTTTAACGTCAACCATGCAATTTAACACAAATTATCTTTGTAGATTACTACGCCGCCTCTGCGACAACGCGGTTACGACCATCACGCTTTGCATTATATAGGCCGACATCTGCCCTCTTCATTAATTTCTCAGGCGTATCGTATTTTTCATCAAGGCTTGCAACACCCACAGAAATCGTAAACGGCACTTGCAGCGAGCCATTGTTACAGATGACAGGATGAGCCG
>CAZXZQ010000045.1:0-9002 GCA_964645215.1 uncultured Rhizobiaceae bacterium
CAATTGCAAAACGCTCCTCACCATTGCCACCGCGCATCAGTCGCGAAGCGCTTCAGCGCCATTCGGATTTTGTCGACACGTTAGGTGAAGATGCAATTTGGAAAAAGCTTGTTGGCGGGTAAGGCTTAAGCGGCACTTAAACTTCAACCCGCCAAAAAATATTAGGCATTGCCTTCTTGATGCTCAGCCATTCTTTGCTGGAATAATTGTGCAAAATCCACTGGGTCAATCATCAATGGCGGGAAGCTGCCATTGCGTGTGGCATCGGCCATAATCTGACGCGCAAATGGGAAGATAAGGCGAGGGCATTCGATAAGAACGGCCATTTGCAACATTTCCGGTGGCATACCTGATAGGCGGAAAATACCTGCGTAAACGAGCTCCACATTAAACAAAACTTCATCGCCGTCTGTTGCTTTAGCATCAAGCTTTAATTCAACTTCATAATCTGTTTCTGAAAGTGCGTTTGGATTAACATTGATGTTGATGTTAATTTCAGGCGCCTTTTCACGTGGACGAAGTGATCCAGGTGCATGTGGATTTTCAAAAGACAAATCCTTCACATATTGCGCGAGGATATTCATGGAAGGATTCACTTCTTCCGTTGCTGCTTCTTCTTTTTTCTCGGTCTTTTTCGGTGTTGTCTTCTTAGCCATGTTTAAACCTGCCACTTGAAACTGGAATTAATAGATTTGCATGGTTCTTATACCACACGATTGAAGGTGGCTAACACGTCCTGCAAAAGTTCTCAAGAACTATGAGCATTTTGCGAAGTTTCATTTATCCAGTTTATGCCACGGACTATTCTCGTCGGGCTTTTCTGAAAACTCAGATGGATCCAAATCTACGACAGATTCATCGCGATTATACTGCTGATAGCCTTGGCCTTGCTGAAAAGGATTGGCAGTTTTTATAACGATCTTTGATGCAATTGTGCTCCACAAAAAATGCCTGAAGGGTGGGAAAAACAATAAAAACCCAATGGAATCGGTTACAAATCCAGGCGTGAGCAATAATACACCTGCAATCATGATCATCACACCATTAACTAGCTCTTTTGCAGGCAATCCTCCTTTTGCAGTTTCAGACTGAATTTTGCCTAAAATCGCAAATCCTTGGATGCGCAGAAGGATAGAACCCAATATGGCTGTGATTAAGATCATTAGAAGGGTCCAGCCGATTCCTATCTGTCCGCCGATCAATATAAAGACGGATATTTCCAAAATTGGAATGAAAAGAAGTAGAAACGGAATTAATCTAAAAGACATTTTACGTATGGTTTCCTTGAAACATATGAATGCATTGTTCTATGGTATGTAGTAATTGCCTAGCGGAATTTGAATGGTGTATCTATAAGAGATTGTTTATATAGCATTTAGACACTATATGAAGCTTACAGTTTACACATGCAGTGGCAACAATTTTGGAATTAAAAAACGGAATTCATGGATATTAGTACTCTCATCATCCTCGCAGTCGCATTTGTCGTCCTTTTCTATTTGCGCTCCATTCTAGGTCAGAAAACCGGACATCAGGCGCCGCCTGACTTTTCGGAAAGAATGAAAAGACGTGAAGCGAGTAATGATGATGAGCCATCCTCTGATAATGTAGTGAAGCTACCAACGCGCAATAATAATCAAATCGATGATGAGGAAAAGAAAAATCCTGTATTAGAAGAGATTGATAAAATTGCAAAACCAAGAACAAAACTAAACAAAGCATTGAAGTCTATCGTTTCAGTTGACCCTTCATTTTCTCCTAAGCAATTCTTAGGGGGAGCGGATATGGCTTATGAAATGATTGTTGATGCGTTTGCGCGTGGCGATCAGTCTGCTTTGAAACCGTTGCTTTCTAATGATGTGTACAAAGGGTTTGTTTCAGCGATCAAGCAACGTGAGAAAAACGGCCAGTCGGTTAAGTCATCTTTCATCGGCATTGATGAATCAAATGTCAGTGGAGCTGAACTGATTGATGATGAAGCAAGCGTGACAGTGAAGTTTGTTTCTCAAATTGTGTCTGCGACCTATGATAAAGAAGGTTCAGTTATTGAAGGTGATGAGGAAGAGATTGTTCGGGTAAAAGATATCTGGACGTTCAACCGAAATCTTAAAGATAATAATCCAAATTGGAAATTAGTTGCCACAGAGTCTGAAGGTTAAGCCTTGAAAGAGGGTTGGGTAAAGCTGTCATTTGCTGACCTTAAGGGTTGGGAAGCAGATGATCATATTGCTGCACTCGTATGTTTGCGGATGTCCGCTAAAGCGCTCAAGAAAAATGCACATGTTAGCCGCATCGGTGTTCCGCCAAGTGATGCACTTCTTGAGATCGCTAAAAAATCTCTAGAGCTTGATATGGGTTCAGTATCATCGCTTAAAGCCCGCAAGTTTTTTGAAACACATTTTACGCCCTACAATCATAAACAGGATAATGGTTTTGTAACCGCTTATTTTGAACCTGAAGTTTTTGCGTCACGAACCAAATCTGATAAATTTCCATACCCACTTTATGCAAGGCCGCATGATCTTATACGTCTAAATGATGAAAACAGGCCGGATGATTTTGACCCGGAACTTCAATATGCCCGCGAAACAGACAATGGCTTTGTTGAGTTTTATGATCGTCCGCAAATCGACAAAGGTGCGCTTGCGGATAGAGGATTAGAACTCTTTTGGCTCGCGTCAGATGTTGAAGGTTTTTATATTCATGTTCAGGGCTCTGCCAGACTATTATTGGATGATGGAACATCTGCACGCGTGTCATTTGCTGGCAAAAGCGGACATGTTTACTCATCCATTGGCAAGATCATGGTGAAGCGCGGCATTATCGAATTAGAAAATGCCAATATGGTCAATATCCGAAATTGGCTGGAAGCGGATCCCGAGCGCGGTACCGCTATGATCCATGAAAATCGTTCGTTTATTTTCTTTACAGAGCTTGAGGGACATGACCCAGACTTTGGGCCGATTGCAGCGGCTGGTGTTCAGCTTACACCTGGTCGAAGTCTTGCGGTTGATAAATCGGTGCACGCTTATGGTACACCTGTTTGGCTTTCTACCCACTCACCATTGCCGTCTGATACTAAGCCCTATCAGCGATTGATGATTGCACAAGACACAGGGTCTGCAATTGTTGGCCAACAAAGAGGTGATATTTTTATTGGCTCGGGAAAGGAAGCTGGCATCTTGGCTGGATCTGTTCGTCATGATACGGATTTTATCGTATTGGAACCAAACGCATAAAGGCCCACCAACATGTCTAGAAAACGTCATGAAGACGCAGAGATTTGGGAACGGGTTAAAAAGACTACAAAACCCCTGCATACCAATCAGGCGGGTAATGAGTTTCTAGAAAAAATGGCATCCATGGAAATGGTAAAGCCAATCCAAATAAAGCCCAATCCAAGAGTTATTCGTCCTTATCGCGCTGAGCCGGAAATCTCTGTCTCACTTGCTCCTAAGCCAACCTTGCTTGATCAATCAACTACGCGGAAAATCTCCAAAGGTAGAATTAGCATAGATAGTAAAATTGATCTCCATGGCATGACGCAGGCTGAAGCCTATTCAAGATTGTACCGGTTTATAGAAATGGCCCATGCAATGGGTAGGCGTACAATCTTGGTTGTTACGGGCAAGGGCGTAAAGGGCGAGGGCATTTTGAAAGCAATGGTCCCGCGTTGGCTTTCCGAACCCTCATTTCGGCTGATGGTAAGTGCCTATAATGAAGCGCATGTTTCTCACGGTGGCAGCGGCGCTTTATATGTGCGTATTCGTAAAAAGAAGCAATAATCATATGACCCCATTTGGCATAAAAATGCGTGAGCTTCGCAAAATTAAAGGCATCAACCAAAAACAAATGGCGCAGGATTTAAAAATCTCTGCTGCCTATCTTTCTGCACTTGAGCGCGGGCAACGCGGTAAGCCCAGTTGGCATTTTCTTCAACGTGTTATCGGGTATTTCAATATCATCTGGGATGAAGCGGAAGAGTTGCAGTCTTTAGCAGCAACATCTCATACGCGTGTGGTGGTGGATACGCGCAAATTATCTGCGGAAGCTACGGATCTTGCCAATTTATTGAGCAGTGAGATTGATAATCTAAGCGAAGAAGATTGTGCAAAAATCAGTGCAGAAATTTTGAAGCGAACGAAGCTGTAATTTATTTTAGGATTGCTTCAAGCTCAGCGCGTTTATCGTTCACCAGCCAACCATAATAATTCTCACGTGGAACTTTGCCTTTAGAGCGCTGTGCACGGACTTTTACATTACCTAAATTATAGAGTGTTGAGGTGATCCCAGGATTATCAGAAATATCCATGCCAGCAATATTACGGTAAGCATCAATCGATATGCGAATGACAGCTGCCATATAAATCAGCGTACTGTCAGGATCCATAATGGTTTTATAAACTTCATTGCCTTTAGCCGCAGAGAGTTTTTTCTTTCGACTGGTTTTCGCAACGACATCTGTTACGCGTAGCGCAGTTAACGGGTTTAACTGCCCAAGCCCAAAAGTTTGACCCGCGTATAAAGGTTGGAAAAATACTTTGCTAAAACGATCATTCGTGTAGCTTACGCCACCAACCTTTTTGCCTTTGAATTTTTTATTCCAAACATTTTCACGGCACGCCCAAAGGTCATAAGAAGTTTTAATGCCATTACATTTTGCAAATTCAGGTCGTTGTACGAAATCTGTTACCTTCTCGCCTTCATATTCAAATCTGATATCTGAATTAAAATATGAAACGGCTTTAATGACATAGGTTTGAATATGGTCTAGCGCATCTACATTATATGTGTGCTCTCCAACAAGCGCACCAACAATATGAATAGGTGCTATTTTATACTGCTTTGCAGCCTTTTTAATTTTTGCACGAAGCTGCTTGTCGTTTTTAATTTGATCGCGGATTTTTTGATATTTACCTTCAAAGCTCCCGCCGGTCTGTTGGGTTCTGGATTTTGATGCCGATGGAATTTTAGGTTGAGTTGCACTTCTGTTTCCAGGCGGTACTTTCGTAACTGCATAAGCAGGCACAGCCATCAAGCAAGTGATTGCAGTCAATAATTTACAAAATTGAACAGACTTATTGATCATGTATCAAACTCATCTTGGATCTAATCTAAACTAGATTGAGGGGGCCTCATCAATCCTCACTTAAGGTAAATCGCATAAATTCACCCTAAGAGTCGATAAGCAAACAATAAAAAAATCCGTGATCACAAAATATAGCGGCTCAGATCTACATCACTTGCCAATTCACCAAGATGTTTTTGAACATAATCAGCATCAATCGTTATGGTTTCATCAGGAGTATCAGGTGCAGTGAAAGAAATTTCATCAAGCACTCTTTCCATTACGGTTTGCAATCGTCGTGCACCGATATTTTCTATTGAAGAATTAAGATCAACCGCTATGTCGGCAATCGCATCAATTGCATCGTCAGAAAATTCTAAATCGACACCTTCTGTTTTCATCAAGGCAATATATTGTTTGATCAGACTTGCTTCTGGTTCTGTCAAGATTCTACGGAAATCATCTTTCTCTAACGCCCGAAGCTCAACACGGATTGGCAAGCGGCCTTGTAACTCCGGCAGTAGGTCAGATGGTTTTGATACATGAAACGCGCCAGATGCTACGAACAAAATATGATCGGTCTTCACTTGGCCATGCTTTGTAGAAACAATCGTTCCCTCAATTAATGGCAGAAGATCACGCTGCACCCCTTCGCGGGAAACACCTGAACTTGAGCGTTGGTCGTTAACAGCTATTTTATCGATCTCATCAAGGAAAACGATGCCGTTATTTTCTACTGCTTCAATCGCTTCTGAAACAATGGAATCATTATCGAGCATTTTATCAGACTCATCAGCAATCAGGAATTCATAGGACTCTTTCACTGTCGTCTTGCGCTTCTTGGTACGTTCGCCAAAGGCTTTCCCAAACATATCGGAGATATTGAGAACGCCAACGCTGGCACCTGGCATGCCGGGAATATCCATATCACCCATCGGGCTGGACGTATCAGCAACTTCTACTTCAATTTCCTTATTATCCATTTCGCCATTACGCAATTTTTCGCGGAAACTGTCTCGCGTTGCTGGACTGGCTGTTTCGCCAACAAGTGCGTCAAGCACACGTTCTTCGGCGGCAATATGTGCTTTTGCTTTTACGGCATCACGTTTTTTCTCGCGAACGAGATTAATGCCAATCTCAACAAGGTCGCGTATAATCTGTTCTACATCGCGGCCAACATAACCCACCTCTGTAAACTTCGTGGCTTCAACTTTTAGAAAAGGTGCGCCGGCCATTTTTGCAAGCCGTCGTGAGATCTCGGTTTTACCAACACCAGTGGGCCCAATCATCAGGATGTTTTTAGGCATCACTTCATCTTTCATCGCGCCTTCTAATTGCTGGCGGCGCCAACGGTTTCGCAATGCGATTGCAACAGCACGTTTTGCATCTTTCTGCCCAATGATGAAACGATCAAGTTCAGAGACAATCTCGCGTGGAGAGAAATTGGTCATGGTGGATTCCTATTATATTATTGTTTTGCCGGAAGCGTTTCGACAACGATATTGCCATTTGTATAGACACAGATTTCACCTGCGATGGTCAGTGCTTTTTCAGCAATTTTTTCAGCAGACATTTTGGTGTCACCCAGTGCGCGAGCCGCCGCTAAAGCGTAATTTCCGCCAGAACCAATTGCCATAATGCCGTGTTCTGGCTCGAGGACATCACCATTACCAGTGACACATAATGTAATATTTTCATCTGCCACAAGCATCATGGCTTCAAGGTTTCTAAGATATTTATCGGTGCGCCAGTCTTTTGCAAGTTCAACACAGGCACGCATAAGTTGGCCAGGATATTGTTCCAGCTTTTTTTCAAGACGTTCAAGCAGAGTGAATGCATCAGCGGTTGCACCTGCAAAACCTGTGATCACATCGTTGTTCTTGCCAATACGTCGTACTTTTCTTGCATTGCCTTTAATCACGGTTTGGCCAAGGCTCACCTGACCATCACCAGCAATAACAACTTTATCGCCTTTTCGAACCGTCACAATTGTTGTGGCATGCATAGAGGGTAATTTTGACATGAAAAACCTATCTTCAAACTTTATTCTTTTGCATATGTAAGATGTTTAAAGCTCAAATCAAACTATTTTACTGATATTAATGGTTAACACGGGCGTTATGGATTTTGTAAGATTGTCTTGATATATAGGACCAAATATATTTTTTAAGGCAATTGTAATGCGTAAAGCTTCCATTTCCCGCAAAACAGCGGAAACAGATATTTCGGTTGAAATTAACATTGATGGCACCGGCACCTATAAAATTGATACAGGCGCTGGGTTTTTTGACCATATGCTCGATCAATTATCCCGCCATTCATTGATCGATATGAAGGTTAAAGCTAAGGGTGACCATCATATTGATGCGCATCATACCACAGAAGATACAGGCATTGTTTTGGGTCAGGCAATTGCAAAAGCGCTGGGCGATCGAAAAGGTATTACGCGCTATGCCTCGATTGATCTTGCGATGGATGAAACATTAACACGTGCGGCGATTGACGTTTCTGGCAGACCATTTTTGATTTGGGATGTTAAGTTTTCAGCCCCTAAAGTAGGCGATTATGACACGGAGCTTTTCCGTGAGTTCTTTCAGGCTTTCTCACAACATGCGGGCATTACGCTTCATGTCACGAACCACTATGGAGATAATAATCACCATATTGCAGAAACTTGTTTTAAGGCGGTTGCAAGGGTTTTGAGAACTGCGACAGAAATTGATCCGCGTCAGGCAGATAAAATTCCTTCTACAAAGGGTTCCTTATAGCTTTTATTGGCGCAAGTGGTTGTTCTTGGGCGGCACGTGGTTTAGTAAACAATCATGTCAATTTACCGAGTGTATATTCCACCTGAAGCTGAGAAAGATTTCTCAGAAGATTTTCGGCTAATTCCGGACGGCAAAGCGATTTTTGCTTTGATTGCACCGCCGATTTGGCTTGCGTGGCATAAGTTATGGCTGCCCTTAATGGCATATTTTGCAGTGGCTTTAGGAATATCACTTTTAGCGGGTTGGCAACCCGGACCTGCTGTTGGCTATCTGTCAGCCATTCCGGGTTTGTACCTTCTTTTGGAGGGCCGCGAGCTTGTTGTTGGTAAGCTTAGATCACAAGGCTGGCGCGAGGTTGCTATCGTAGACGCACAAAATGTGGACGAAGCTGAAATCAAATATATTGCAAACATGGATGAGCGTGGCTTATTAAACGCTTCATCGCATCAAACAATGAAACCTAGCCGAACTCCGGCAGGTTCTTTAAGCGGCTCATCACTCGGATTATTCCCGGAATAAAATTATGCGTGTTGCAATTATTGATTATGGTTCAGGGAATTTACGTTCCGCTCAAAAAGCATTTGAGCGCTGCGCCAGAGAAGCTGATATTGCTTCCGAAATTGAATTAACCAGCAGCCCGGATTTTGTGCGTTCCGCAGATCGTATTGTTTTGCCAGGTGTTGGCGCTTATGCAGATTGCCGTGCTGGGTTAGATTCTGTCACAGGCATGAGTGAGGTATTAAATGAAGCCGTTATCGATAATGGAAAACCATTCCTCGGCATTTGCGTTGGTATGCAATTGATGGCGAGCCGAGGGCTTGAGAAAACCACAACAGATGGCCTTGGCTGGATTTTAGGTGATGTGGTTCGCATGGAACCAAAAGATGAAACGTTAAAAATTCCACAGATCGGTTGGAATACGCTGACCGTTCAAAATGACCACCCATTATTAAGTAACATTGAAACTGGCGAAGACGGATTACATGCTTATTTCGTCCATTCTTATCAGATGCAATGTGCAGATGCTGCCAGCTGTTTAGCAACGACTGACTATGGAGCGCCTGTCACCGCAATGATTGGCAAGGACAATATGGTGGGGACACAATTTCACCCTGAAAAAAGCCAACGTTTGGGACTGGCGCTAATCAGTAATTTTTTAAAGTGGA
>CAZXZQ010000045.1:9102-13559 GCA_964645215.1 uncultured Rhizobiaceae bacterium
ATGACTAAAATTCTCTTTCCAGCAATAGACCTAAAGGACGGCGAATGCGTGCGTCTTAAACTTGGCGATATGGATCAGGCCACTGTCTATAATCAAGATCCTGGCGCGCAGGCTAAGGCGTTCGAAGATCAGGGCTTCAAATGGCTCCATGTGGTGGATTTGAACGGTGCTTTCGAAGGCGAGACAGTGAATGGCCAAGCGGTGGAAGCCATTCTTGCGAATACAAAAAACCCCGTACAATTGGGCGGTGGCATTCGCACACTCGACCATATTGCCCATTGGCTGGAGAAAGGCATCACGCGTGTTATCCTTGGCACGATTGCCGTGCGTGATCCGGAACTCGTCAAAGAAGCCTGTAAGAAATTCCCCGGTCAAATTGCAGTTGGTATTGATGCAAAAGGCGGCAAGGTTGCGGTCGAAGGTTGGGCGGAAGCTTCCGAACTTGGTGTTATTGAACTGGCAAAAAAGTTTGAAGGCGCAGGCGTTTCAGCTATCATTTATACAGACATTGATCGGGACGGTATTCTCACAGGCATTAACTGGCCTTCAACGATTGAGCTTGGCGAAGCGGTTTCCATCCCTGTTATTGCCTCTGGCGGCTTGGCTTGCATCGAAGATGTCAAAAAATTAGCGTCACCTGAATGCGCGAAACTCGAAGGTGCGATTACTGGCCGTGCACTTTATGATGGGCGACTGGATGCAAGTGAAGCTCTTGGGGTTTTAGGATCATGACCCTTAAAGTTCGCATAATCCCTTGCTTAGACGTCGCCGATGGCCGCGTTGTGAAAGGTGTGAATTTTGTTGATTTGATTGACGCAGGCGATCCGGTTGAGGCAGCGATTGCCTACGATGCGGCAGGTGCGGATGAACTTACCTTTTTGGATATAACCGCTTCGTCTGATGGGCGTGACGCTACTTTTGATATGATCGCGCGGACTGCAGAACAATGTTTCATGCCGCTTACCGTCGGTGGTGGTGTACGGACGGTGGAGGATATACGTAAGTTATTACTTGCGGGTGCGGACAAGGTTTCTATCAACACCACTGCTGTGAAAAATCCTGACTTCGTTGCCGAAGTTTCTGACAAATTTGGCGACCAATGCATTGTTGTTGCCATTGATGCGAAGAAAGTTTCAGGCGATGGCGAAGCAGACCGGTGGGAAATTTTCACCCATGGCGGGCGCAAGGAAACCGGCATTGATGCGGTGGAATTCGCTCAGACCGTTGTTGCCAAAGGTGCAGGTGAAATCCTGTTAACCTCGATGGATCGGGACGGGACACAAGTTGGTTATAACCTGCCACTCACGAAAGCTATATCTGATGCAGTTCATGTGCCGGTGATTGCGTCAGGTGGTGTTGGCAATTTAGATCACCTTGTCGAAGGCGTTACCAAGGGTGGCGCAAGTGCGGTATTGGCTGCGTCGATCTTCCATTTCGGAACCTATACTATTGGTGAAGCCAAGGCCCATATGCAAAAGGCCGGTATTCCTGTAAGAACACGTATTTAGAAATAGATTTTCGTGAAGATTGCCATGACTGATTTCTCATTAGAAACGCTAAACACAATAATAGATAACCGCGCAGCAGAGTCTGCGGATACGTCCTACACGGCAAAACTGCTCGCAAAGGGTACGCATAAATGTGCCGAGAAACTGGGCGAAGAAGCGGTCGAAGCGGTGATTGCAGCGGTCACGCATGACAAAGCAGAACTCACCAAGGAAGCCGCAGACGTGCTTTACCATTTGCTGGTGCTGTTGAAATCAGAAGGCGTAGCGCTTGACGATGTGATGGCCGAGCTTGAACGCCGCACTACTCAATCAGGCTTGCAAGAAAAAGCATCAAGGAACTCATAAATGTCAGAGGTCAATCTCGATCGTGCGTTTTGGGAAGGCGCTGAGGCTGAAGGTAAAGATAATCTCGTCTCGCCCTATCGTATTTTTAGTGCGAAGGATTGGGAAACCTTTCGTGCCGATACACCTATGACCCTAAGCGCGGAAGAGGTTGAACGCCTTCGCTCCCTTAATGACCCTATTTCTCTAAACGAAGTAGAGCGGATCTATCTCTCTGTTTCGCGACTTCTCTCGTCCCATGTGGAAGCCAGTCAGCAATTGTTTGATCAGCGCCGCCAATTCTTAAATTTTGAAGGCAGCAAAACACCGTTTATCATTGGTGTGGCTGGTTCAGTTGCGGTGGGTAAATCGACGACCGCGCGAATTTTGAAAGAAGTGCTTGCCCGATGGCCCTCAAGCCCAAAGGTTGATCTCATTACTACTGATGGGTTTTTGAAACCCAATGCGATGTTGCAAGACGAAGGCCTTATGAGGAAAAAGGGCTTTCCGGAAAGCTATGATGTCGCGAGCGTTTTGCGGTTCCTTTCTGATATCAAGGCCGGGCGTGCAAAGGTGGAAGCGCCGCTTTATTCGCATTTCAATTATGACGTGCTGCCTGATCAAAATCAGCTAATTGATCGACCTGACATTCTTATCTTTGAAGGCATTAATGTGCTGCAATCTAGAGATATGCCGCGCGAGGGTGCTTCTATCCCGATCGTTTCGGACTTTTTCGATTTCGCCATTTATATCGATGCAGATGAGGCGGATATTGAAGACTGGTATATGACCCGTTTCATGAACCTGCGTGACAGCGCTTTTCGCGATCCGGGTTCTTTCTTCCATCATGTTTCGCAAATGAGTGAGGAAGAAGCTTATCAAGAAGGCAAAAACATCTGGAGCGAAATCAATTTAGTGAATTTGCAGGAAAACATTCGCCCCACGCGCCCGCGCGCTGATCTTATTCTGAAAAAGGGCAAAGACCATCTGGTCGAGAAAGTGGCACTGCGGAAGTTATAAATTCACCCGCCGCATTGTTAAATTAATCCGCCCGCCATTTTTAAGCAATGTGGATGTATCAGGGTAAATCCGGTCCACCCCATGAAAAGCCATACGGGATTCGCCAGTTAACAACATCACGTCGCCGCTTTGAAGTTTAAAAGACTTGGTTGGATCATTGCGGTTTTTCCCACCAATTCTGAAAAGACAAGTATCACCCAATGAGACGGATAAAACCGGCGCATCAAAATCTTGTTCATCACGATCTTGATGCAATCCCATTTTAGCGTCTGGTTCATAGAAATTGATAAGACATGCTTCGGGCGGTTTGGGGTAGCCAGAATGCGTTTCCCAGAGATCAAGCAAGATTTTTGGAATTTTTGGCCATGTATTGCCAGTTTCAGGGTGATCAGCCTGATAGCGATAGCCATTTTCTTTGTCAGTTACCCATCCTAAAGGCCCGCAATTTGTCATGCGAACAGACATTGGTTTTCCGGATCGAGGCATTCTTGGCACAAAAAGAGGCGCCTTGATTGTTACTGCTCGAATGTCCTCAAGCAAGCCCACTTGTTCCTGATGATTAAAGTAGCCGGGCAGCCATTTCGCATTAAGCGGTAACTCTTTCATCATTTTTACCTAAAACATTGCAATGACTCACAAAATAGCACCAAGAAACACTTGCACAAGCTCCACGCACTTCTTATATACCCGCCAACTGCGTTTTTTCCGTGATTTGCAAGAATGCCATTTTGCAAACCAAGGTAAAACCGTAAATCAGTAATTTCCAGTTTAACCGGGTACTGGTTCAGGCTTTGATCAAGTCTGCCAGGGACGCCGCAAGGGTCCATCCAGTCCGCTGGTCAAGGAGAAGAATATGGCTAAAGTAATTGGTATCGATTTAGGTACAACAAATTCATGTGTTGCTGTCATGGACGGCAAGGAAGCAAAAGTAATCGAAAATGCAGAAGGTGCACGCACAACCCCTTCTATGGTGGCATTTGGTGATGACGGTGAGCGCCTTGTTGGCCAGCCTGCTAAACGTCAGGCGGTTACAAACCCTTCCGACACACTTTTCGCGGTTAAGCGTCTTATTGGTCGTCGCTTCGATGACAAGACGGTTAAGAAAGACCAGAAGCTTGTTCCATTTGAAATCGTAAAAGGTGACAATGGTGATGCTTGGGTTGAAGCGAAGGGCGAGAAATATTCACCGTCACAAGTTTCAGCGATGATTCTTCAAAAAATGAAGGAAACTGCGGAAGCCTATTTGGGTGAAACTGTAACACAGGCTGTGATCACAGTTCCTGCTTACTTTAACGATGCACAGCGCCAAGCAACAAAAGATGCTGGTAAGATTGCAGGCCTTGAAGTACTCCGCATCATCAACGAGCCAACAGCTGCGGCACTTTCATACGGTATGGAAAAAAATGATGGCAAGACCATCGCAGTGTATGACCTTGGTGGTGGTACATTTGATGTTTCTATCCTAGAAATTGGCGATGGTGTTTTCGAAGTAAAATCAACCAATGGTGACACGTTCCTTGGCGGTGAAGATTTTGACATGCGCATCGTCAACTGGCTTGCCGATGAGTTCAAGCGCGAGCAGGGCATAGATCTTCGTAGTGACAAAAT
>CAZXZQ010000046.1:0-13294 GCA_964645215.1 uncultured Rhizobiaceae bacterium
GCTGCAGCAGCAAGTACATCAACTGCCGCACCTTTAATGGCTAAAAGCCCGGCGCCTGCCGCTACTGCGCCAAAGCCAAAAGCTGCGCCTAAACCTGCAGCTGCCAAGCCAGCAGCAAAGAAGAAAGCACCTGCTAAGGCCAAGAAGGCTGGTCCTGTGCGTCTTAAGAAAGCGCAAGGTAAGGCTGATGATCTAAAAGAAATTTCAGGTGTTGGTCCTAAACTTGAGAAAACACTAAACGGTTTAGGTTTTTGGCATTTCAGTCAAATTGCAACATGGACAAAAGCAGATGTTTCAATTGTTGATGACGAGCTATCTTTTAAAGGCCGCATTGAGCGTGACGATTGGATCAAACAGGCAAAGGCACTTGCTAAGAAGAAGTAAGTTCCAAGCTTAAATTATTCAGCGGCCAGAAGTTTAATTACCTCTGGTCGTTTTTGTTTGATCAAAATAAGACATGTTTTAGATCAATCAACTTTAACCAATAGCTTTCCGGTGTTTTCACCGCGATATAGCATCGCGATCGCATCACGCGCAGCATTCGCACCATCAAGAACGTGTTCCTTTGATTTTAGTTTGCCTGCCCGAATCCAATCGGTAAGTTTCTCTTGGGCCTCTGGATATCGATCCTTATAATCAAAAACGATAAAGCCCTGCATCCGCGCACGTGAGACTAGCAATTGACGATTAACACGCGGGCCGTTTGGAATAGGGTTCCAATCTGGTAGAGATGCCGTCCCACATATTGCAATGCGAGCGTTAGGCGCCAAATTAGTCATGACCGCATCGGAAATTGGCCCGCAGGTGTTGTCGAAATAACAATCAACACCATCAGGATAAGCATTGCGCATGGCTTCTGCTATATCTTGTTCCCGGTAATTTATCATTTCATCATAGCCGTAGTCATTTTTGCAAAGTGCGATCTTCTCATCGGTAGAGGTGATGCCTACCGTTCTACATCCATTTAATTTTGCGATTTGCCCCACAGCGGAACCAACTGCGCCAGCGGCAGTTGAGACGACCACTGTATCATTTTCTTTTGCAGCACAAACATCGAGCAACCCGAAATAAGCGGTCAGCCCATTAAGCCCAAGAATGCCCAAAGCTAGGGAAGGGGAAAGATCATCATCGTCCAGCTTGCGGTCAATGTTTGATCCGTCGGAAATGACATATCTGCTCCAACCAAAGAGACCGGTTACAAGATCGCCTTCTCTATACGTAGGGTTGCGCGTAGCGACCACTTCTCCAACCGAAAAGCCACGCATCGGTGAGCCAATTTCTACGGGTGGTAAATAATTGGGCGCGTCATTAGCCCATCCGCGTTGCGCTGGATCAACGGACCAGTAGGATGATTTTATCAAGACCTCTCCATCTCCAAGATCGCTAACCGGGCTATCTTGCACTGTGAAATGCTCTGCCTGAGGAATGCCTTTTGGTCGGGTGGATAATATTACGCTGCGGTTCACTAAGTTCGAAATCATAGATAAATCTTCTGCTGCTTATATACGTACTGCCATTGGGTCTTGCTTGGGGTTCTCAAAATTCAACCGGCTAGCAGAAATATTAGTACCGCGTCCTCACTTCAAAACCAAAAAGAATTTTAGATTCACGTTCGCCTCGCTCTCCAGTAAACCAACAGGCTGATAAATAACGCTAAGCTAACAGGCATAATCCAAGCATTTGAAACGCTACTAAGGTAAAATTCAGGTTTTCCAAAGAAGGTCTGATACATAATTCGACCCGGGAAAAAGGTGAATACACCAGCCCCTATAAGCCCACCATAGAAGAGACCTTTTACTGTATTCTGATGATGGCGAATTTTACCAAGCCGCGCATATCGAACAATCTGAAAGAGTGACACCAACGCCACTATAGAGAGTATGTGAATGGCACTAAATGGCCCAAAGGTTCGTATGTCATTAATGAAAAACGAACTGAGCGCTACGATCGCCATCAGGGCAACCCATATCTTTCCATTCATTTTATGAACTGGTGTTCCTTTGCGTCGCCATAAAAGCATCGCACCTAAAATTAACGAAAGCACCGCACTTACGATATGAATTTGGATAACCAATCCGGCATTTAAAAAGGGTTCTAGGTTCATGTTGCTATTCCTGAATTGTTTCTGCTTCAGGATTAGCTATATTCGCTGATAGAATGCCCGCAACGCCGTATACGTAGGGCAACAGAGAAATCGCATGAATGACACACCTTGGCAATTCGCGCATCGTGAAATGCAGCGACTTTTACAGCATCCTCGGTTCTGGATAGGACTTGGGGCAGCGGTTATGATCCTCACCATTTCCGGTCCTTTTGGTACGTTGGAGCAAATGAGCTTTGCAGAACGCCTCGTCTATTGGGGCCTAACCGCTGGGCTTACATTTTTCTGCGGGCTATCGTTTTCAATTTTTATCGGGTTGTCTCTCTATGATTTTGGCATGCCAGCATGGCCATCGCGCATTATGGGCGGCTTTGTTGCGGGTTTTCCCGTCGCAGTCATTGTCTGGTGCATTAATCATTTTGCTTTTGGCCTCGACATGGGAGGGTGGGAAATCTTCTTCCGCATATCTCTACATTGCATGATCATTTCGGTTGCGGTGATGCTGGTTTACTACCTTCTAAATAACAGGGAAGAGGTCAGCTCTGCGAGTTCTCCATTCCTTGATAGGTTACCTAAGCATCTAGGGAAAAACCTGCTTCATCTCACAGCACAAGATCATTACGTGAAAGCTGTAACGGATCGCGGATCGGAACTCATTTTAATGCGCTTTGCCGATGCCCTGCGTGAAGTGAGTGAGATGGAAGGCATCCAAATTCACCGTGCCCACTGGGTCTCGCATGGTGCGGTGAAGAAGCCGGTAAAGAAAGACGGGAAGCTTTTTATTGAAACACTTGAAGGCGAACAGTTTCCGGTAAGCCGCAGTCATATGAAGGCGGTAAAGGAAGCATTGAACATCAAATAATTTTGAACATAAGTTGCCATTTCGTGCAGAGACTTATGCCTCAATTTCCTTACTAACTTCTCGGAGATTGTGCACGGATTTTTATCTCAAATTTCATTTCAAGAATGCGCTAATTGAGCGCTAAACAAAGCAGGAGCCAATATAATGATTAAGTTTTATTATCACACAACCCCCAATACGTTTAAGGTGGCACTTATGCTCGAAGAGCTGGGCGCTGAATACGAACCTATTCCGGTTGATACCCGTAAAGGCGAGCAGCACGATCCAGAGTTTTTGAAGATTAATCCGAATGCAAAACTACCGGCAATGGTTGTGGATGGCACGCCGATTTTTGACAGTGGCGCGATGGTGCTTTGGCTTGCACAAAAATATGGAAAATTCCTGCCAACCGATGAATCCGATATGGGTGAAATGTTGAGCTGGTATTTCTTTATTTCATCTGGCATTGGACCATATTCAGGGCAGGCAGTTCACTTCACACGCATTCACCAGGACAGTGAATACGCAACCAATCGTTATTCGAAAGAAATTGCGCGCCACTACAAAGTGCTTGATGACAGACTTGCTAATTCTGAATGGCTTGGCGGAAAAGAATACGGGATTGCAGACATTACAGGTTGGGGCTGGGTACGTGCTGCCGGTTTTGTTATGGAACAAGACGGTGGTCTAAAGAACTATCCAAATGTTCAGGCTTGGTTTAACAAGATTGATGAACGCCCTGCTGCTGCACGAGCAAAAGAGCTTGCGACAAAACACGAATTTAAGCAGGAGATAGATGAAGAAGCGAAACGTGCGATGTTCCCGCAAAATTATTAAATTTAATATGATTTAGAATAGAGGCCCGGCGCTTAAATGCGTTGGGCCTTTTTTGTTTAATACAGTTCTACCCAGCCAATAAACTCGATACTAGCCAATCTGGCTCAAACTTTAGAACCATAACATCATCACTCAAGGTAGGATTAAAACAGCGGTTGTGCCAAAGCGTTGCAGAGTGTTCATTGCTTTGCTTGTCGAGCAATGAAACATGGCAATTTAACGTATAACCTTGATTAAACTGTTTGAACTCAAGAATGCATTTTCCGCGCTCTAGAAGATTTGCGGCAAAAGCAGAATCTTCACCATACATGGTCGTTAAACAGTCCATGAATTCGCGTGGGCCATGATAATGGGTTGATTGCAAATAGGTGAGTGTTTTTTTCCGAACTTCGTTTGGGTCGTTGTTTTTTTGAACCTGAAACTTAAAGAATTCAGTGCTTTCTTCAGATGCACCGCGAACGATCATTGTAACAGCACGATCAGCTAAGACTTGCCCATCAGCGCTTAAAATTTTTGGGCACATGCCAGGCGATGGGCGCCCTTCATCTTCGCGCATTGCAATTTGGCGGATGCGGCATTGCCAGGAAAAAAATTGTTCTCTTAGTTCTAATTGACTCATATTAATCGCCTGTTGTTCTACTCATTTTAATATAGTTGAGACATAAAAAAGGGCCACCAAAAAGGTAGCCCTTAATAGATTATTTTAAAGGTAATTCAGACTATGAATTTGCCTTGCTCTCGTGGCCATGGCCAATGAAGAGTGCGAGTAAACATAGGACAATAGAAACGAGTAGCCAAATAAATTCACCACCACCTAAGCCAGTATAGTAGTTAGCTCCGGCAACATCTGCCCAATTTGTAAAAGGTGCACCAATCATGTGTGTCTCCTTAAATATATGAAATGGTCAGGACGGGCTCATTCCCGTCCTGAATTATTTGCATTCCGAGATTAGGCCTCTGGGTAAGCAACGGCAGGGACTTCAGAAATGTCCAAGCCAGCTTTTTCCACTGCTTCGCTGGTGCGAAGGATGCCCATCGCCTTGAAGAGCCAGGCAAAGATATAACCTGGTACAAAACCGATGAGGAACATCACAATACAACCAACAAGCTGACCAATGAAGCTTGACGTTACTGCACCTTCAGCCACTGCTGATGGGTAACCAGAAGCAACGATACCGAACATGATCACAGAGTATGCGCCAAGTGTACCGTGAACAGTGACAGCACCAACAGCATCATCAATGCCCATTTTTTCCAGCATTTTGGCAGACCATGGCATTACCCATGCACAAGCAATAAAGGAAAGACAGAATGTCATCGGTGGCCAGTAAACGTCTAGACCGGATGCAACAGCAATAATGCCGCCAAGACCACCAGACATCATCCAGAATGGATCACGCGTAGTCATCCATGCGCCGATGACACCACCGCCAATGCCCATGAGTAGGTTAAAGGTAAGCGCTGATAGCGTCATTGGTGTGCCATAAATGTTGGTAAAGCCTTCGGTTGCCCATGACCATGCTTCACCCGGAGGTACAAGACAGGCCATCAGGAAGCCCCAGAAGCCCACGATAATAGTCATCAAGCCGACCATAGTCATTGGCATGTTATGCCCTGCAATATGGTTTGCCGTACCGTCCGCATTGAACTTGCCGATCCGTGGTCCAAGATGAATAAGAACACCAAGGGCAAAGAAGCCAGAGATCATATGCACAACACCTGCAGCGCCAAAGTCGTGGAAACCCCAACTACGAACAAGCCAGCCATCTGCGTGCCAGCCCCAAGCTGCTGCAACAACCCATGCGAATGAACCAAGGATAATTGCCAAGACCACAAATGGTACAAGACGAATGCGCTCGATAACTGAACCGGACATAATGGACGCCGTTGCACAGGCAAACAATGTGAACGCACCCCAGAACACACCGGAAATGCTGTCACCCGTGCTCGGGCCCATCACACCACCTGCGGGATTTGCAGCACTGTTGGCCACTTCCCAGCCACTAATGCCATTTGGCCCAGCACCGAGGTCGAAGCCGGTTGGGAAACCGAAATAAATCCAGAATCCGAAAAAATAGAATGTTGGGATCATAAACGCGAACGCCAAGATATTTTTAATGCCGGATGCCAGCACGTTTTTCATTCGTGATGCGCCCATTTCATACATTAAAAATCCGACGTGGATTAAGATCATTATCGGAATCGTAAGATAATAATACGTTTCCGCAAAAACTTTATTGGTGGTTGCGCTAGATGCTTTCAAAGCAGCTACCTCCGCAACCAACTTTGCGACTTGTTCTTCCATGAGTTTCCCCCTCCAGAGATTACCCTAAGTTTAGATTTATGGACACACATAAATTGGTCCTAAATTGGTTTTAATAAATTATTAAGGTTTTGACCAGTCCAAAACGAGGGATTGTGGATACTCACCCTTATAATCATGTAAATTGAGGCTAATTCACTTGTTTTTTGGGGTTTCTAAAAAATCTAGAAAGATCTGTCTGAAGGTATAAGTGAAATTATACTGATACAGTCATCACATTTTTTTAAAAATGGTTCATAAAGGTATGTTTTTGGATTGCATTGGTTAAAAATATATCCAATACTCATTTCATGGACATGGCTTGGAGGAGATTGGTCGGTCCTGAAATGTTTGAGAAAAACAAAACCATAAGAATATTTTCTGAAAGGGAGGAAATATGTTTTCTAAAACTGCTAAAGTAACGCTAGCACTAACTGCTACGCTTCTCATGGGTGGTGCAGCATTTGCTGAAGCACCTGAGTCTGATGACCCAATCATCATTGTTCAAAATAACTGGACTAGCCAGCTTGTTCTTTCAACAGTGGTTGGTAAAGTATTAGAAGGTAAGGGCTACACAGTAGAATACGCACCTTCCGATTCACAACTACAGTTTAAAGCAATTGCAGATGGCGATATGCATTTCCAAGTTGAAGCTTGGGAAGGCTCAATGAAAACTGCATTTGAAAAAGCTGTTGCTGAAGATGGCATGGTTGATGCCGGTGCTCACGCTGCGGTAACCCGCGAAGAGTGGTGGGTTCCTGCTTATGTTGTAGAAAAATGCCCTGGTCTTCCAGACTGGAAAGCACTTGATAAATGTGCTGAAATTTTTGCAACTGCTGAAACTGCACCAAAAGGCCGCTTTGTAGGTCCACCAGCTGACTGGGGTAAGAACTACTCAGAACGTGTTGGCGCATTGGGCATGAACTTCCAGGCAATCAATGTTGGTCAGGCAGCAACCTTATGGGCTGAGCTTGATGCAGCTGTTGCAAAGAAAGAGCCTGTTGTTCTGTTTAACTGGACACCAAACTTTATCGAAGCAAAGCATGAAGGTATGTTTGTTGATTTTCCAGATCCAGCAACAACACCTGAGTGTAAAGAAAATGCTAATCTTTGTGGCGCACCGCGCTCTGGTTGGTTGAAGAAAGCTGCTTGGTCAGGTTTGGCTGAAAAATACCCAGTTGCTTGGGGCATCATGCAAAAAATTGACTTCGACAACGCTCAGATTGCTGCTGCATCATTGCTTGTGGACGTAGATGGCATGACAACAGAAGAAGCGGCTGACAAATGGATTGCAGACAATCAGTCAGTGATCGATTCCTGGAATTAATTTCCGGTTACGATGTCTTAAAACGCTGAGACATATAAAGCCGGGCATGAACATACATGTCCGGCTTTTATTTATATTAGAAGATTAGATTACAGGTTGAAGTCAGCCTGTTTAGTACAGGGATATTGAAATGCAAGACAGCATTCAAATTGAATGCCGCAATGTTTGGAAGGTATTTGGGGAAGACCCTGCCGCATTTATTGCAAAACACAATGGTAATCCCACAGATGAGGCCTTTAAAGAAGAAGGCTACATTGGAGCAGTTCGCGATGTTTCCTTTGATGTGCATGCGGGTGAAATTCTTATTATTATGGGGCTTTCAGGCTCTGGTAAGTCGACGATTGTTCGCTGCATTACAAGGTTAAACGATCCCACAATTGGCGCCATTAATTTTGAGGGGCGAGACCTCTTAGCCGCTGATGAAAATGAACTGATTGATATCCGCCGCCATAAGATGGGCATGGTATTTCAAAACTTTGGCCTTTTGCCACATCGTGATGTGATGTCGAATGTTGCTTTTCCGCTTGAAGTGCAGGGCATGGAACGCGGTGAGCGCGAGCAAAAAGCCCGCGAGATGATTGAGCTTGTTGGCCTTGGTGGCCGGGAAAGTTATTTCCCGCGCGAACTCTCAGGCGGTCAACAACAGCGCGTTGGTATTGCAAGATCATTGGCCGTGGAGCCAGATGTTTGGTTTCTAGATGAACCCTTTTCTGCACTAGATCCGCTTATTCGCGCTGAAATGCAGGACGAATTCATCCGCCTTCAAAAAATGCTTAAAAAGACGATTGTCTTTATTACCCATGATTTTGAAGAAGCAACAAAATTGGCAGACCGCATTGGCATTATGAAGGATGGTCGTTTGGTTCAACTTTCAACACCAGAAGAAATGGTGTTAAATCCGGCTGATGATTATGTCGCTGAATTCGCTCGAAATGCGCCGCGTGATAGAATTATCTCCGTTGGCGCAATTATGGATGCTAAGAAAAGCAAAGCATCAAGTGCAAATGCCGTTTCGGCCAGTGCAAAAATTGGTGAAGTTGCCGAGCAGGTTTTAAATTCAAGCAAGCCTTTGCCTGTTGTAGATAAAGACAAAAAAGTTGTTGGTACAATCTCGCGCGAACGCATCACTAAAGCACTGTTCGGAAAGGACGGTGTATGAGCGAAGCAATAGCTACATCCAGCCAAAGAAATAGCTTTTCAGAATATGTTTCTGAATCGCCGCTTTGGAAGATTGCTTTGTGCTTAGTTATTATTGCTCTCCTATTATCACGCGGAACGCCTGATAATTGGTGGACATTATCTATTCCGATTGGCTGGCTTGGTTTCGATCTTCCACTTGATTTTAGGGTATGGAAAACGCTTGGGTTGCCTTCGTGGCAAGGTTTGCCATTTTTTGATCAGTGGTATACCGAATGGGTGCTGCCCATCAAAATTTGGATCACGGATTATTTTCGCTGGCTTGATAAGGAAGCGCATTTCACATTTTTCACCATGAAAGAACAAACGCGCGCGTTTTCATGGGTGTTGAAGCAACCACTCATTTGGTCAGAGTTTTTACTCTGGAAAGGTGCCAAGCCGCCAGCAATGTTACCGATCATCTGGATGATGCTTGCTGCTGTGATGGCCGTAGTAATTGCTAAAAAGCATAGCGCATCGCTTGCTCTCAAAAGTGCAGCGCTACTTCTTCTCGTTGTATCTATTGATGGCTTGCCTTTCATTGTCGCAAGCTTGGCCAAAGCGATGAAGTCATCTCCAAATACGTCTATAGTGCTGATGTTATGGGTATTCGCGATTGGCTTTATGATATTTCAAGCCATGCGCCATTGGGGTTCTCAAAAAGGATATTTTTATCTATATGGCTTGATCGGCATTCTGGTTCTGGACAACGTGATTGCGACTGTTTCAGGCGATTCAATTCCGATTAATTTCATGGATCCAGAAACAAAGCCGCGTGCGCTTCAAGACTTCGGCGCATTCATTGGGTTTTCTCAATGGCCGGCAGATATCATTACGGCACTTGGGTTTAAAAGCATTAAAGCAATACCTTGGATTGCAGTTGTTTTAGGGTTTGCCATCTTTGGTCATTATGTTGGTGGGTGGAAATTATCCATCATCGTTGCGCTTTGTATGAGTTATTTGGCGGTTACAGGCCTTTGGCGTGAGAGCATGAAAACGTTCTCACTCGTTGTTGTGGCTGTGCCTTTATCCGCAGCACTTGGTCTTTGGCTTGGTGTATGGGTAACACGTTCCAAGCGTGCCGCATCTATCATCACACCTATGTTTGATGTCATGCAGGCAACCCCGCATCTGGCTTATCTTGTACCTGTGGTTGTTATGTTTGGTGCAGGTCAGGTCCCAGCACTTATGGCAACCGTAATTTTCGCTATGCCACCAATGGCGCGTTGTACCATACTAGCCATTCAAACAGTTCCAAGTGATGTTGTTGAATCAGGCCATATGAGTGGTTGCACACCAAGCCAGTTGCTTTGGAAAGTACAACTGCCCGCATCGCAGAAAACGCTCCTTCTTGGCCTTAATCAAGTGATTATGCAGACCCTTGCGATGGTCGTTATTGCGTCTCTTGTTGGGGCGCAGGGTCTAGGTCATAAACTCCTGTTTTCACTACAGCAGCTTAAACTTGGTTTCGCGACCATGCAGGGCATTGCAATCGTGCTAATGGCTGTTGTTTTGGATAAACTAACGCAAGCCTATGCAAACCGCGCAACCGACTATGAGCATCGTGACGTTGCAACCTTCGTGCAAAAACATAAGCACATGTTGGCCTTTGGTGGGGTTCTAATCGGTGCAATTTTACTTGCCATGTTCCGCATTGAGTTTATCCACGCATTGTTTGATTTTGACACTGCACGGAATGCAGCCATTCTCGGCAAGAAATACCTGCTTGTAGACAGCAAAGCGGCGCTCGAATTGGATAAATCGATTAAGAGTTTTACATTCTTTCTGATTGATTACATTAAGCCTGTCCGAGATTTCATAACAGTATATATGTTGATACCCATTCGTGACTTTTTCCAAGGGTTGCCATGGTTGTTGGTGAGCGTAGTTATTGGCTTTGGTGCTTTTGCGCTTGGTGGCATCAGGCTTACCTTAATTACCGTTTCAATGTTCTTCTTTATCATTGTTTTGCCTGGTAACTGGGAATTTGCAACCACCACGATTTACTACGTTTCAATAGCGCTCGTTATGTGCGCAACCATTGGTGTTCTGATAGGCGTTTCTGCGACACAGGATCTGCAATTGCTGTCGCCAGTTGAAAATGGATTTGAAAAAGCTTGTTTGATTTTTGGCGCTGGGCTTTTTGCTGTGCTGACAATCTACTGGATCAGTTCTAGTGGGTATGGAATTTTAAGCGCTTTTTCCTTAACGGTGTTTATGTCAGCACTCGGTTGCCTGCTTGGTTTAATTCTTTCGCGCGTTGATATGCGCGATATTATCGTTGCCGGTATCATTGGCTTTATGTTCTCGATTTATGGGTTTGCAGGTAATGGATTTACCGGATGGATTATTGCACTTGTGATTGGGTTCATATTTGGCCTGATCTTGGCGCGTCTCGTGCGCAGTTCAAAAGTAGTGCTTGCTATCTGTGATACGCTTCAAACATTCCCGTCCTTTATTTATCTGCTTCCAGCCATCATGTTGTTCAAAGTCGGTGACATGGCAATCATCTTTGCGATTATCCCATATGCGATGGTGCCTGCGATCCGATATACTTATCTTGGGTTGAAACGTGTGCCTGAAGTAACATTGGAAGCTGCTAAAATGGCAGGAACGACGCCAACGCAGAGATTGTTTAAAGTTCAATTGCCAATTGCTGTTCCTGAAATTATGCTGGGCGTTAATCAGACAATTATGATGGCACTTGCAATGCTTGCAATCACAGCGCTGATTGGCGGTTCGGATTTGGGGCAGGAGATTTATAGAGCGCTTCCGACCAGTGATGCAGGGCGTGGTGTTATGGCAGGGCTTGGCATTGCAACATTAGGCATTATAGTTGATCGTCTAATTAACGCATGGGCTGATGCTCGTAAAAAAGAACTTGGTATTATGTAACAAAATTATAATTGATTGAATTAATGGGAGAGAGTTAAATGTCAAAACGCGTAGCGATCATAGGTGCAGGCCCATCTGGTTTAGCCCAACTTCGCGCATTCCAGTCAGCCAAGCAAAAGGGCGAGGAAATTCCCGAAATCGTTTGTTATGAAAAACAAGATGATTGGGGCGGCCTATGGAAATACACTTGGCGCACAGGCCTTGATGCGAATGGGGAACCTTGCCATGGTTCGATGTATCGTTACCTTTGGTCAAACGGTCCAAAAGAAGGTCTTGAATTTGCCGACTACACATTTGAAGAACATTTTGGCAAGCCGATCGCATCGTACCCGCCACGCGCAGTATTGTTTGATTATATCGAAGGCCGCGTGAAAAAGGCTGGCGTTCGCGATTGGATTAAATTCAACCACGCAGTTCGCCGTGTTGAAAAAAGCGACAATGGTAAGTTCCGCGTTATTGCCAACGATTGCGCAAACGATGTGGAAGTGGATGAAGAGTTTGATCATGTCGTCGTAGCCTCTGGCCACTTCTCAACACCAAACGTACCGCATTATCCGGGCTTTGAAAGCTTCGCGGGTCGTATCCTGCACGCACATGATTTCCGCGACGCAGTAGAGATGAAAGACAAGGATATCTTGATCCTTGGTACATCCTATTCAGCTGAAGACATTGGGTCGCAATGCTGGAAATACGGTTGTAAATCCGTCACTGTTGCGCACCGCACGGCACCGATTGGTTATGATTGGCCAGACAATTGGCAGGAAGTGCCTAAGCTTGAGAAAGTAGAAGGCAAAACTGCAACCTTCATTGATGGTACATCTAAGGAAGTTGATGCGATTATCCTATGCACAGGCTACAAACATCACTTCCCGTTCATGGCGGATAATCTGCGCCTGCGCACAGCGAACCGTCTAGCGACCGCGGACCTATATAAAGGTGTGTCATATGTGCATGACCCGGACCTTTTCTACCTAGGCATGCAGGACCAGTGGTACACGTTCAACATGTTTGATGCGCAAGCTTGGTGGGCGCGTGATGTGATGATGGGTAAAATCTCAACGCCTGACAAAAACGCCATGCAGGCAGATGTAAAATCACGAGAAGATGCAGAAGATGCACTCGAAGACGATTATGGCTGCATTGCATATCAAGGCGCATACACTGACGAATTGATGAGCGAGACTGATTATCCAAACTTCAATGTGGAAGCTTCCAACGAAGCCTTCTACCAATGGAAGAAGCATAAGAAGAAGGGCATTATGACATTCCGCAATAATGGCTATGTCTCGCCAATGACCGGAAATCAGGCACCTGCGCATCATACCGACTGGAAAGATGCTCTGGACGATTCTTTAGAAAGCTATCTCCAAACATAAAAACCTTCAGCCCATTCCAATTTTGGGGTGGGCTGAAATTTCTGACGAGCGGCCCATGCACTCACTTATCACACAGGATCATATTGACGCGTTCCAGCGCGATGGCGTGACTATGATCAAAGGTCTGTTTGCAGACCATGTGGATACGATTCGCGATGGTATTGAATTTAATATGAGTAATCCCGGCAAATATGCCGCCGAGAATACAAAGGGGGGCGATACAGGCCGCTTCTTCGATGATTATTGTAATTGGCAACGCATTACTCAGTTTCAGGACGTCATTCATAATTCACCGGCTGCGGAAGTTGCCGCTGACCTTATGCAATCAGATATAGTGCAAATGTTCCACGACCATGTGTTGGTGAAGGAACCCGGAACATCTAAGCCAACACCTTGGCATCAGGACAGTCCGTATTATTTTGTCGATGGTATGCAGAAT
>CAZXZQ010000047.1:0-12974 GCA_964645215.1 uncultured Rhizobiaceae bacterium
CTAGCCTTCCATCAAGCAGTGCTTTTGCACGAACCGTTAACATCAGGGCTTGTGATGCACGTGGGCCAGGCCCCCAAGAGATGTAATCAACGATTTTGTCTGCGCCACTATCTGGTCTTGCAGAGCGTACGAGTTCAAGGATGGCATCCACTACGCTTTCTCCCACAGGGATGCGGCGCACTAGTTCTTGGAGTTCTGCAAGGCGTTTTGCTGTGATTGCTTTTTTCGCGAATTGCTCTTGCGTGCCGGTTGTTTCAAACAAGATTTGGCGTTCTGCAGCAAGGTCCGGGTAATGCACGTCAACCTGCATCAAGAACCGATCAAGCTGCGCTTCCGGCAATGGATATGTGCCTTCTTGCTCCAGCGGGTTTTGAGTAGCAAGAACGTGAAACGGAGAGGGAAGGTCATAACGCTGACCAGCGATTGTCACGTGATACTCTTGCATCGCCTGCAAAAGTGCAGCCTGTGTTCTAGGGCTTGCGCGGTTAATTTCATCTGCCATTAAGAGTTGTGCAAAAATCGGCCCCTTTACAAATTGGAACGAGCGTTTGCCTTTTTCATCTTGGTGCAAGATTTCAGAACCCAGAATATCTGATGGCATCAGGTCTGGGGTAAATTGAATTCGGTTATCATCGACACCAAGAACAATGCCGAGCGTTTCAACCAGCTTGGTTTTTGCAAGACCAGGCAAACCAACAAGCAAGGCATGACCACCAGAAAGGATGGTGATAAGTGTGCTATCGACAACTGTTTCCTGCCCAAAAATGACAGTGCCAACGTTCTTCCGAATGGATTTAATGTCCTTAACGGCTTTCTCTGCCATCGCTATGACCTGCTTTTGTTGTGTCTTGTTCAGGTTCTTATCAATGGCACTCATAAAAAATTCTCCTGGAAAATGTCTTGCAAACAATTAATACCTATATCTATACCATTGTAATTGGCGAATGTGTGACTTCAAGTCATGTCATTAACAAACACATAAAGGTGATTTAGGAGTTATCCCCAAAAATTGGGAATAATATAACGATATGGCAGAGATCGAAGACAATCCAGTTTCAAAAGGCCTTGCCGGACTAGAGGCGCTTGTGTCGCGTGCTGGTGGCAAAAATAAAGGCCTTCCGCCTGTTGAAAAGTGGAATCCTGATTTCTGTGGCGATCTTGATATGGTCATTAAATCTGATGGCACATGGTTTTATATGGGAACGCCAATTGGTCGCCAAGCGCTAGTGAAACTGTTCTCAACTGTATTGCGCAAAGATGAAGACGGAAAGACGTATCTTGTAACGCCAGTTGAGCGCGTGGGGATCACTGTTGAAGATGCACATTTTATAGCGGTTGAAATGAATGCACGTGACGAAGATGGCGAGCAGATAATAACGTTTAGAACCAATATGGATGACTTGTTTGAAGCAGGACCTGATAATCCTATGCGGTTTGTCATTGTTGAAGAAAATGATGGCGTGAAGCCTTATGTCCTAGTGCGTGGCCGTCTTGAAGCAGTGCTTGCACGTTCCGTAATGTATGAACTGATCGCGCATGGTGAAGAAATTGAAGTAGATGGCGTATTGATGTTTGCGATCCGCAGTAATGGGATCACGTTCCCCATCATGCCTGCAGATGAACTTGCGCGGTTAAGTGCCTAATGGGTTTTTCGACAGAGACCGTATTGGCTTTGCTCAAGCAGAAGCTTGCGTTTGTTTCGGATGAGGTCGATGGCGACTTTCTTCTTAATATGGATGCGCGTGATGCACTTATTGATGCAGCTGAAAAACGTGCGTCGGTTCTGATCGCCTTGATTGAACGTGAGGGTGGGTTATGCGTAATTCTCACAAAACGAACAGAAAATCTCAATTCCCATTCGGGTCAGGTTGCATTTCCGGGTGGCAAGATTGATGAAGATGATGCTTCACCCGAAGCTGCTGCTTTGCGGGAAGCATGGGAAGAAATTGGACTAGACATAAACGAAGTTGAAATTCTAGGGCGCTTGCCTGATTATTATTCAGGTTCGCGATTTATTATTGCGCCAGTAGTTGGTTTTGTGAACGCCAGTGCAGACTTTGAAATCAACCCGGATGAAGTAGAGTATATGTTCGAGGTGCCGCTATCATTCTTGATGAACCCAGACAATCATTTGAAACAGACGAGAGAGTTTAGAGAACGTGAATGGGTTTTCTATGAAATGCCTTATGAAGGACATTATATTTGGGGGGTCACTGCCGGTATGATACGCGTTTTATATAATAGGGTGTTTGCATGAAGCCGCTTGAAAATATCCGCATAAAAGATGATTGGTTGCAGTCAAAAAATTTGCAAGCATTGTTTGATATTTTATGTGCTGATGGTGGTGATGCGCGAATTGCAGGCGGCGCTGTTCGCAACGCATTGATGGGGGAGGCGGTTAATGATGTTGATCTATGCACAACGCTATTGCCTGATGAAGTAAGCAAGAGGTTGGAAGCTGCGGGTCATAAGGCAATTCCTACAGGAATTGACCATGGCACTGTAACAGCTGTTATCAATGGCGATCCATTTGAAGTGACCACTTTGCGAGAAGACATTGAAACAGATGGCCGCCATGCAATTGTTGAGTTTGGCACAGACTGGCAAAAGGATGCGGATCGCCGTGACCTTACAATCAATGGGCTTTATTGCGACCGCGAGGGCCAGGTCTATGATTATGTTCATGGATACCCGGATATTGTAGCAAAAGATATCCGATTTATTGGCGACGCTGAAACGCGTATTAAAGAGGATAGTCTTCGCATTCTGCGCTTTTTCCGATTTTTTGCTTGGTATGGCCACGGACGGCCAGATGCATCTGGCTTGAAAGCCTGTGCGAGTGGTAAAACTCTACTTGCAGGATTATCTGTCGAGCGGGTTTGGATGGAGTTGAAAAAACTATTGTCTGCACCTGACCCGGGTCGAGCGATTTTATGGATGCGCACAACTGGTATTCTTGGTGGTGTTTTGCCAGAAACGCATAAATGGGGAACAGACGCTATTCCGGGCATGTTGCGATTAGAGCAAGAACATGAATGGGCTGCTGATCCGCTTTTTCGGTTGATGGGCATGGTGCGGCCAGATGTCGAAACGATGCAAAAGCTTGCGAAGCGCATGACGTTTTCAAATGCTGAAACAGCACGCATGATAGATTGGGCTGATGCACCTTTGCCTAAGCCTGATTTGGAAGAAGGAGAGTTTGCAAAGCTTCTCTACCGCAATTCACAGCAAGGTATTTTAGATAAAATGCGATTGGAAGTCGTGCATCTTGTGAATAGAGATGATGAAGCGGCTGCGCAAAAAATGCTTGAACTGTTAAATTTTGCTGCTCAATGGACCAAGCCTAGTCTACCTCTCAAAGGGCAGGATCTTTTGAACAATGGCGCTGAGGCAGGTCCTGAACTTGGTAAAGCACTAAACCGGCTAGAAGAAAGCTGGATTGAAAGTGGATTTACCAAAACTAAAGCCGAGCTATTAAGTGAAGCTTGAATAGAGTTGTGAACGACTTGCAGCTTCTATATTATGATCAGTGCAACGAATTATATTCAGGCGCATTTTAGTGACCATAACTCAGGATAATAAAAAGCTTAGAAGGCGCTCTTCCAAACGTAGTATTTGGAAAGTGGGTTCGCGATGGATTTCGCAGAAAATGCCGAAAAGCCTTTATGCGCGTGCGCTTCTGATTATCATTACACCAATGGTTATATTGCAGTCTGTTATTGCTTTCGTTTTTATGGAGCGTCACTGGCAAACAGTAACGCAACGTCTCTCCCAAGCTGTAACTGCCGACATTGCTGCTATTGTACAAATTGTTGAAGATGCACCTGCCGGGTCAAATTTCGATAAGATAATTAATCTAGCGCAAGATACATTATCGCTTAATGTTGCATTGCTAGAGCCGGAGCCGTTTCCACCGGCGGTTGGAAAGCCATTTTTCTCATTATTAGATGATACGCTGCGAACAGAAATTACCGAGCAGATTGGCCGTCCTTTCTGGATTGATACCGTGGGCGATTCCAACATATTAGAAATTCGTATTCGCCTTGAAAACCAACCCAATGTATTGCGCGTTTTTGTGCGGCGTAATCAGGCATATGCTTCAAACAGTCATATATTTCTAATTTGGATGGTCGGAACATCACTTGTGCTTTTGTTGATTGCTATATTGTTTTTGCGCAATCAAATTCGTCCAATTCAACAGCTTTCATATGCGGCTGATAGCTTTGGTAAAGGGCATGTCATGCCCGAAGATTTTAAAATAAGAGGTGCTAGTGAAGTGCGGCAAGCGGGGCTTGCTTTCTTGCAAATGCGTGAGCGTATTGAAAGGCAAATTGAACAGCGAACAGCCATGCTTACCGGCGTTAGTCATGATTTGCGCACCATTCTTACGCGTTTCAAATTGCAATTGGCATTGATTGGTGAAACCAATGAAATCAAAGAGCTTGAAGCAGATGTGGATGACATGAAGCAAATGCTTGAAGGGTATATTAATTTCGCGAAGGGGGATGCAGACGAACCCATTCAAGAAATAAACATTATGCAGGCACTTGAGCGCCACTCTATTGAAGCTAATGTTTTGAAAAAAGATTACGATGTTGAATGTAGTCCAAATGTAACGCTTAAAGTGCGTCCGAATGCGTTTCACCGCATGGTGGCAAATCTTGTTTCCAATGCCATGCGCTATGCCAATACGCTTAATATTAAAGTGGTTGAGGGTACCAGTCGTTTAACCATCACGTTTGATGATGACGGGCCGGGTATTGAAGAAAACATGCGTGAAGAAGTATTCAAACCATTTTTGCGGCTAGACGAGGCGCGAAATCTGGATGAGTCTGGAACTGGTCTTGGACTTTCAATTGCGCGGGATATTGCGCGTAACCATGGTGGCGATATCAATTTATATGAAAGCTCTGAAGGTGGGTTACGCGTGATTGTTGTATTGCCGCTTTAGTGCAAACGTCGGCCGATGGGCACTGGCTTATCAATGCTTGCAAGTACCACGTTATTTTCATCATCCGTAAAGCCGAGCGTCAGCACTTCAGACATGAAGGGACCGATTTGTCTTGGTGGAAAATTCACCACTGCCATGATCTGTTTTCCTATCAGTTCTTCTGCTTTATAGTGTGCAACGATTTGAGCCGATGATTTTTTGACGCCGATTTTATCACCGAAATCTATTTTTAATTTCCATGCGGGTTTGCGCGCTTCAGGAAAATCTTCAACCTCGACGATTTTGCCAACACGAATATCGACTTTCAAAAAATCATCGATGGTGATTTCAGGTGTGTCAGACATTGTAATTCCTTACGATAGTTCTTCTGAGCGTTGCTTTGCGGCTTCAATTGCTTTTTCAAGCAGTGCTGGCATGCCGTCTTGTGCCATTAACACGTCTAAAGCTGCAGCTGTTGTGCCGCCTGGTGATGTTACGTTTTGACGTAAAGTAGCGGGTTCATCACTTGATTGAGATAAAAGCTCACCTGCACCCGCAATCGTTTGAATGGCAAGCGTTTGTGCAAGTTCTTTGGAAAGTCCTACCTTTTCACCAGCTGCTGCCATGCATTCAGCCAGATGAAATACGTAAGCAGGGCCACTGCCAGATACCGCCGTGACCGCATCAATCAAGGCTTCGTCGTCTACCCATTCAAGCTTACCGATACCGGAAAGAAGTTCACCAACATTTGCGCGTTGTGTATCACTCGTTTCATCATTCGGGCAAGCAACAGTCATGCCGCGTAAGACAAGCGATGGTGTGTTGGGCATAGCGCGTATAACCGCTTTTGCATCCAGAAGCTCCGAAATGCTATCAATTTTAGTGCCTGCTGCAACCGATACTGCAACCGTATGTGCACCTGAAAGTCTTTGCATGGCTGGTAAAACGGTTTCCATCATTTGCGGTTTGACGGCCAACATTAAAACATCTGGCGCATTAACATCATGGGCAGATGTTGTATGGCGAATGTTATTTTCAGTTAGAAACGGTTCCATTGCTTCAGCAGGTGAGGGATCAATTACCGTAATGTCTTGGGAGGACATGCCGCCAGCTATCCAGGCACGTAACATCGCGCCCCCCATATTGCCGGCGCCAATAAGTACAACTGAAAAGCTCATGTTATTTCCTGCGGTAAATTTATTATAGGCTAAACTATAAGCGTTTTACTTACGCATTGCCATGCGTTTCAAAAAGAGCACTTTCAAGCGCTTCTTTCGCTGTATGACCTGCCCATATAACAAACTGGAAGGCTTGATAATATTGCTCACATGCATCAAGCGCGCTCATAAGCAAGCATTCGAGTTGCTCGCCTGTAGGTTCTGCGCCGCCGTTGAGCATCAAAGTTTGACGGAACATTACAGCGCCTTCTTGGAACCACACATCAAAATGGCCGATCAGCATTTGCTCATTGACGAGCGAAAGCAATTTAGTTGTTTCGATAATCCGTGGTTCAGGCACTGTCTGATCAAACGTGCAGGCAAGATGCAATGCTTCAAAATCTTCCATCCATGATAAGGAGACATTATATTCAGCCCAGCTGCCGACAACTGTTAGGTTGATCTCATCATTGCTTGAGCGTTCAAACTCCCATTGGTTATGGGATGCGACATGCTCTATCATATCGACCGGGTTTATATCCCGTTGAAAATGCTCAACCTGTGCAAGCGCCATAATATCTCCTGCTGCAACCCCCACCATCAAGAGACTGCTAATACTTAAAATCACCTCGTTTTAGGAAAAACTCACTTAAGCCCTCGCCTGCTAGACAAGGGCTTAAAATGAACTTTGGAGCTTTTGCCCTGTTTGGTAATGCTCAAAGGTCCGCCGCGAATCATCCTGTGATTTCAGTGTATAACGCTGACTCTGGAAAAAAACCCCGAAGGGATTCAGCAGCCCAGCGAATCTGTGGAGAAGTATTGAATCAAAAGATTCAAAGACGGGGCTAAATGATTCAGCGCATTAGCTTTTTTCAACTTTATTCACTGCTGCAAATTTTTTTAAAAAAATTTAAAAATCAATGTCTGAGCTGCTGTTATTTCTTTGCGGCTGTCTCAAGCTTCTTAACGCGAGCTTCAAGTTTGGCGAGTTGCGCCTTAAGTGCATCATTTTCTTCGCGCGCTTTAACGGCCATTTCCTGAACCGCATCGAAGTCATCACGCTTTACAAGATCCATATCGCCCATGAAGCGTTCTGCTTGTGAGCGGAATGCTTGTTCAGCTTCGCGCTTGACGCCTTGTGCAGCACCGGCTGCATCTGTCATCAATTTGGCGAACTCATCAAATACGCGGTTTGGACCTTGGTTCATAACATCACCTTTGTGTTTGCTTATTATCTATGTAAGACCTCATGCGTGACAAATCCAGTATGAAATGCGATTTAGACCTGAGACAAATTTGTTTTTTGAGATTCGGTTAATTCTATATGCTTCTTCAGTTTTCTGCGCTTTCGCATCCTAATATTGATCCGGTTATGCTTTCATTGGGCCCTTTGCAAATTCATTGGTACGGTGTTGCTTATGTTGTGGGCATTCTATTTGGCCTTTGGTACGCAAAGAAACTCGTAACAACTGATAGGCTATGGGGACCAAGTGGTTCGCCCATTAAAGCGCAAGATATCGACGATTTTCTGATCTGGGCAGTTGTGGGCATTATTGCAGGTGGGCGCATTGGATATATACTGTTTTATGATTTCCCAACTTATCTGCATGCGCCATTACGCATCTTGGAAGTTTGGAATGGCGGCATGTCATTTCATGGTGGATTGGCAGGCATTACGGTCGCGATGTTTCTTTATGCGCGTAAAGCAGGTTTCTCGCCGTTTAGTCTTTTCGATGTGATTGCAGCAAGCTGCGGGCTTGGGTTGTTTTTGGGAAGGCTGGCGAACTTCATCAATGCTGAGCTTTATGGCAAGGTGACCGATGTTTGGTGGGGGGTGATCTTCCCGGGTACAGACGGATTGCCACGTCACCCAAGCCAGCTTTATGAAGGTATTTTAGAAGGCATTGTGCTCTTCATTCTGCTTTGGGTATTGGCATGGAAAATGGGCAAGCTTAGATTTCCAGGCTTCCTAGCTGGAGCGTTTATCATTGAATATGGCATTAGTCGCATCTTTGTGGAATTTTTCCGCGTGCCGGATGTGCAGCTTGGTTACTTCTTCGGTACAGGCTGGGTGACGATGGGGATGTTATTGTCATTACCGATTATTGCAATTGGGTTATGGTCGCTCATGACCTCAAAGGCGCGTGAATTAAGCTAATGTCAGCGTCACTCCTAGACAGAATAAAACGCCATATAGAAATGTCTGGTCCGCTGCCAGTGGCTGAATATATGCACTGGTGTATGGCGGATAGTGAAGCGGGTTACTATAAAAACCACGAAGCAATTGGACGGCAGGGTGATTTTATTACAGCACCTGAAGTTAGTCAGATGTTTGGTGAGCTAATCGGTGTTTGGGCCATTCAACAATGGGAAGATTTAGGCAAGCCTGAAAATTTTAATCTGGTTGAGTTAGGGCCCGGCAAGGGTACATTGATGAGTGATCTTTTGCGGGCCGTGAAAGTCTCGCCCAAATTTTGCACGGCCGTTAAGATTTGCATGGTTGAAACGAGCGAGAAACTTATTGAAACGCAGAAACAGGCGTTGAGTGGATATCATGCGACATGGCATGCCTCGTTCAATGATATTCCTGATGGGCCGATAATTGTCGTAGCAAATGAATTTCTAGATGTCTTGCCAATACGCCAATATGTGAAGGCTGAAGACAAATGGCTTGAGCGTATGGTTGCGATAGGAGAAGATGGAAAACTCTGCTGGATGCTGGGTACAGGGGAGCTGGATAAGGGGTTATTGCCTAAAATAGCATCAAATGAACCTAATGGTGCGGTGATTGAAATTTCGACGACGCGCGAGGCATTTATTTCCAATATTGTGGAGCACACCAAGACACAAGAAGGTGCGGCACTGTTCATCGATTATGGGCATGGTGAAACCGGCTTTGGAGACACGTTTCAAGCAATGAAAGCGCATGAATATGTTGACCCATTGATGATGCCGGGGGAAGCGGATTTAACTTCGCATGTGGATTTCGAACCTTTGATCAAGATTGTGAAAGCAGAAAATATGGATGTTGAACCGTTCCTAACCCAAGGCGAATTTTTGCTTGGCCTTGGTTTGCTTGAGCGGGCAGGTCAATTGGGTGCTGGTAAGGCAGATGATGTGCAACAGCATTTGGTAAAACAAGCTGAAAGATTAGCGTTGCCTGACCAGATGGGCGATTTGTTTAAGGTCATGTGCTTTAAAAATAAGGCATAGATTTATCTGAAATTTAGCCATAAGCTGAGTGCCAAATGGCTTAGGGGTAAATATGACAGCAGAACCTATATTTTCTGAAGCACTTATTCATGATGAAATTAATCATGGTTTCTTCACGCGCGTTGGTGGCGTTTCCTCGGGTATCTATCAGGGCCTTAATGTTGGGCTTGGTTCAGATGATGATCGTAGCGATGTGCTTGAAAACCGAAAGCGTGTTGCGGATCAACTTGGTGCAAATGAATTAGGACTTGTGACACCCTATCAGGTGCATTCTGCAGATGTGCTTTTGGTCGATGAACGCTGGAACCAAGATGAGCGCCCGCAAGTTGATGGTCTGGTCTGTAAAACCCCAGATATCGCGATTGGTATTTTAACGGCAGATTGTGGGCCTGTACTATTCCAAGATACTGAAAATGGTGTTGTTGGCGCCTGCCATGCGGGTTGGAAAGGCGCAACAGGTGGTGTGCTTGAAAATACAATATCAGCGATGGAAGTTGTGGGAGCAGAACGTGAGCATATAAAGGCTGTGTTGGGCCCAACCATTAGCGTAAAGAATTATGAAGTAGGGCCTGAATTTGTTGCACGACTGATTGGTATGGATAGCAATAATCAAAACTGGTTAAAGCCGTCAGCCAATGAAAATCATGCGATGTTTGATTTGCCAGGCTATATTGTTAATCGCCTTAAAGCAGAAGAAGTCGATGCAAGCTGGACTGGGCATTGCACATATGATGATGAAAAATTGTTCTTCTCTTATCGCCGCAAAACACATCGGGGTGATGCGGATTATGGGCGGCAGGTCGCAGCCATAAAAATAAACGGGTAGGGGGCAAGCATGGCGATACATTTTACACATGAAGAATTTGACGCGCGTCTAAAACGGCTAACTGCTAAGATGGCAGAGCGCAAGCTTGATTGCATGTTGCTCTTTGCACAGGAAAGCATGTTCTGGCTTACAGGCTATGACACGTTTGGCTATTGTTTTTTCCAGTCGCTTGTTGTGAAGGCCGATGGGGAAATGGTGTTGCTCACCCGCGCACCAGATTTGCGCCAAGCACAGCATACATCCATCCTGGATAATATTGTTATTTGGACAGATCGGGCAGGGGCCGACCCTACACTTGATTTGCATAATATACTGGCTGATATGGATTTAGTGGGCGCACGTATTGGCGTTGAATATGATACGCAGGGCCTTACAGGGAAATATGCACGCGATATAGATGCGCGGTTCACTTCGTTTGCAAGTTTAGAAGATGCTTCTGATGTTGTGACCGAGCTTAGGCTTGTGAAATCAGATGCCGAGCTTGAATATGTTCGCAAGGCAGGAGAGCTTTCTGATGTCTCGCTTGATGCTGCCATTAAAGCAACCAAAGCTGGAGCGGATGAGGGTGATATTCTGGCCGCCATGCATTCAGCGATCTTCAGTCGAGGTGGTGATTATGCAGGCAATGAATTTATCATTGGTTCAGGGCGTGATGCACTCTTATGTCGATATAAATCCGGCCGTCGCAAGCTAGATAAAAATGATCAATTGACGTTAGAATGGTCCGGCGCATGGGCGCATTATCATGCAGCCATGATGCGCACGCTTATTGTCGGAAAGCCTTCGCCAAAGCACATTAAGCTTCACGAAGCAGCAAGCGATGCATTATTGGCTGTGCGCGATGCCATGCAAGTGGGTAATACATTTGGAGATATGTTTGAAGCCCATGCGAACACACTTGATAGTGCCGGACTTTCTCGCCATCGCCTTAATGCATGTGGTTATTCTCTGGGTGCCGTATATACGCCATGTTGGATGGATAAGCCGATGATTTATTCTGGCAATCCAATGGTGATTGAACCTAATATGGTTTTGTTTACCCATATGATTATTGCCGATAGTGACAGCGAGACCGCAATGACATTAGGACAAAGTTATATAACTGCGGAAAATGGCCCGGAATGTTTGTCAAAACATAAAATAGACCTTATTGTCCGCTGAACGTTTAAAGAAATACCACCAATCAGGATTATGCACGTGTTGAGTAGAGTGAAGTTTGTGAGTTTGTTAGCAGTTTGCTTGCTGGTTGCAGCTTGTTCCCAAAGCAGCAATACGGAGCAAGTTTTAGCTCCGACACCCATCGCACCACAAACAGCGGCTGCAGATGCAACTGATGTTGCCGGTGGTTCAGCACCTAACCAAACAGCGCTTGTACCAACGCAAACTGAAACGCCTGCTCAAAATGTGGTAGATCAACAAATAAAAGTTACGAACACGACGGTTGCTACACCTGAACAAACACAAGTTGCCGCACTTGACCCTGGTAAATCTATTAGCTTTTTACCTGTTGAAGGCATGCCGCAGTCAGCAATATCCAGTTTTTCTAAATCGATTAAAGAAGCCTCTCAAACGCATGGGTTAAATCTCGTCCCAGCAAATCAGCCAGCGGGAAAATATCGCGTTAAAGGGTATTTCTCAGCATTGAATGATGGCTCTGGCACTTTGATCACTTATATTTGGGATGTGGTGGATGCATCTGGCAAGCGATTACATCGAATTAATGGGCAAGAGCGCAATGGTTCAAAAAGCATTCAACCATGGTCAACTGTTACGAGTGAAGAACTTAAGAAAGTTGCAGATACAACAGCATCAAGATTGAAATCTTGGGTTGATAGCCGAAGCTGATACGTTTTAGCTGTAAAATCCCCAGATAGTTGTTGGATTTAGTGGCTTGCCCATTGCAGCATTAAATACATTGGCTTAATACATTTGCTATCTCACAGGGGCCGGGGCCTGACCGGAAAATTTTATGAAGCTTTTTGCTGGCAATTCCAACGAAACTTTAGCTGAAGAAGTCTCTCAATACCTCGATATAGCCATTGGCAAAGCCAATGTTCGCAGATTTGCTGATCAGGAAATTTTTGTAGAAATTCTTGAAAATGTTCGTGGTGAAGATTGTTTCGTTTTGCAGTCTACATCCTTCCCGGCGAATGATAATCTGATGGAATTGCTGATCATGATTGATGCGTTGCGCAGAGCATCTGCAAAACGTATTACGGCGGTTATTCCGTATTTTGGTTATGCGCGACAGGATCGTAAACCAGGCCCGCGTGCGCCGATCTCAGCAAAGCTTGTTGCAAACATGATTACAGAAGCTGGCGCTGATCGCGTCTTGACGCTCGATTTACACGCGGCTCAAATCCAGGGCTTCTTTGATATTCCAACGGATAACCTTTTTGCAGTGCCTGTGCTTTCACGCGACGCAAAAGACAATCTCGATGTTGAAAATGTTATGGTTGTTTCACCAGATGTTGGTGGTGTTGTACGTGCGCGGGCTTTGGCTAAACGTCTTGATTCACTGCTAGCGATCGTGGACAAGCGCCGCGATAAACCCGGTGAATCCGAAGTCATGAATGTGATTGGTGATGTGAACGGTAAGGATTGTATTTTGATCGATGACATTATCGATTCTGGCGGCACGCTATGTAATGCTGCAGATGCACTTCTTAAAATGGGCGCGACAAGTGTAACTGCATATATCACGCATGGCGTATTGTCAGGCGGTGCGGTTGCGCGAATTACCTCTTCAAAACTCAAGGAGCTTGTGATTACAGACTCTATTCAGCCAACTGAGGCAGTTAAAAACGCATCTAATATTCGTGTGGTTTCTATTGCTGAACTCATTGGT
>CAZXZQ010000048.1:0-12849 GCA_964645215.1 uncultured Rhizobiaceae bacterium
CCTTCAAGTATTTTAAATTCGGGGATGATATTAAATGCTAACGCAAAATATTTCCAAAGGCTTCTCACGTGAAGCCATGAAAAAAGCAGTTACTGAAGAGACTATTACTCAAGAAGGCGACGTAGAATTAAATGAGCTTGCAACACAAGTTGCAGAGCAATTTTCCGCAGATTCCATTTCACCCAACATCATTTCTGGCATGGTCAGAATTATTGATCTTCTGGTACTGATTGGCGTTGGTTTAGGTTTATATTTCCATCAAGGTTTGTCGGAATCTGGTGTCTTAAGCTGGTTTATTCTAGGCTCGTTCATTTGTGGCGCGCTAACGGTTGGTTACGGCCACGGTATGGATGCCTATCTCACAACAACGATGCGAAACCTGACCAGTCAAACGATGAAAGTGCTCATTGGGCACACACTATCATTGCTGACCTTTGGTATTTTGGCGTTTTCTGCTGGCAAGATTAATGACACTGTGACTACTTGGGCCGCAAATTGGTTTATCATGGGCGGCGCATATCTTATTGTTTCTCGTTACTTCATAACGATGTTTGTGAAACGTCTTTATAATGCTGGTCGCTTAGAGCGCCGTGCCGTTATTGTAGGTGGTGGGCAAAGCGCAGCTGAACTTATCAATTCAATCGAAGCTAATAACAACTCAGACATTCGCATTTGCGGTATCTTTGATGACCGCGATGGTGAACGCTCACCAGAGATCGTTGCAGGTTATCCAAAACTTGGCAAGGTTTCTGAACTTGTTGAATTTTGCCGTAAGGCACGCGTTGGTATGTTGATTGTTACAATCCCGCTAACCGCAGAAAAACGCGTACTCCAAGTGCTTAAAAAGCTATGGATTTTGCCAATTGATATTCGCTTGTCAGCACACACAAATAAACTTCAGTTTAGACAGAGAACTTACACTTATGAAGGTGCTGTTCCTTTTGTTGATGTTTTTGAAAAACCAATTGCAGACTGGGATGCCGTAAGTAAACGCATTTTCGATGTTGTTGTTGCAACACTTGCAATCATCGTGCTTAGCCCACTTATGTTGCTTACAGCCCTTGCGGTTAAACTAGACAGCAAAGGCCCAGTGATCTTCAGACAGAAGCGTGAAGGTTTCAATAATGAGCTTATTGAGATTTTCAAATTCCGCTCACTATATACAGACCAAGGTGACAGTTCGGGCATCAATGTTGTGACGAAGGGTGATAATCGTGTAACACGTGTTGGTCGCATTATTCGCAAAACATCAATTGATGAACTACCGCAGCTTTTCAATGTATTAGTTGGCACACTTTCATTGGTTGGCCCCCGCCCTCACGTTGCAAATGCTAAAACTGGCGAGCAGCTTTGGACAGAAGTTGTCGACAGTTATATCGCGCGCCACAAGGTTAAGCCTGGTGTTACAGGTTGGGCTCAGATAAATGGCTGGCGCGGTGAAATTGATGATGAGGAAAAACTTAAAGGGCGTGTCAACGCAGACCTCTATTACATCGAGAACTGGTCATTGCTGCTTGATCTTTATATTCTAGCAATCACACCGTTTAAACTCATGAACACAGAAAACGCTTACTAGGCGTCACGTTTAACCATGAGTATTGCGTCGGTACAAACTACTTCTAGGCCTTTAGACAATTCTGCGGGAATACCTGCCGGTCTAATTGCCAATTTTTTCATAGGGCTATCTGTGTTCCTTGGCGGCTTTGTGCTGTTTGAACCTGCCCCCTATGAAATTGTGCTCGCGGCAATGATTGGTATAGGTCTATTATTCGGCTTACGTATTCCAAGAGACATGGTGCCGGTTCTAATTCCTGTTACAACCTTTACAATTGGCGGCTTGATTTCAGCATTCCAGATTGATGATTATAGCCGTGGCTTGATCTATAATGCGGTAACGTTCTTCCTTGGCCTCACCACGATATTCTATGCCATCGTCATTAAAAACGATATGAGCCGATTGCGCCTTATCTTCCGCCTTTATGTGATTGCCGCAGTTGTTTCCAGTCTGCTTGGTATTATGGGTTACTTTGGTTTTCCTGGCCTTGAAATCTTTACGCGCTATGGCCGTGCGCAAGGTGTGTTTGCGGACCCGAACGTGTTCGCGCCCTTTATCGTCCCCCCTATTCTCTACCTCATGTATGGGGTTATGAACCGGTCTGTGACTAAATTACCTATTCGACTTGGCCTTCTTGCAATTTTATTATTGGCAGAGCTTCTTGCTTTCTCACGTGCCGGTTGGGGGCTAACGGTATTTACAGGCGGCCTATTTTACTTCCTGCTTATTGTGAATGAACGCCAGTCTCAGGTTAGAGCCAAATATATTCTTCTGGGCTTAACTGGTTTTGCATCACTTGTTGTGGCCCTAGGGTTTGCACTTCAGATTGATGCAATTGCCGATATTTTTGTTCAGCGTGCGCAAGTGGTTCAAGACTATGACGGCGCACGTTTGGGGCGTTTTGCACGCCACGCAATTGGGTTTGAACTTGCAACTACCAAGCCGCTTGGCATCGGCACTCTTGAATTCGGCTTCCTATATGGCGAAGACGAACACAATGTATATATGCGAAGTCTCCTCACCTATGGATGGATTGGCTTTGCATCATGGTTGTTGATCGTTGGATTGCCTCTGGTCAATGGTTTTAAACTGCTATTCAAAGCACGTCCTTGGCAGATTTATTTCCAGATCGCTTACGTGGTTTTTGTCGGTCACTTGCTTGTAGGATGGATCATCGACATCGACCACTGGCGTCATGTCTATTTGCTCTTAGGCATTATATGGGGATGTATCATGCTTGAGCGTCGCCATGGTAAAGATTACACAAGACAAATCGCAGCGTAACTTATTTGAAAATTGGTCGGAGCGAGAGGACTTGAACCTCCGACCCCTCGCCCCCCAGGCGAGTGCGCTACCAGACTGCGCCACGCTCCGACTAGGTCGTATACACCATAATAGATAATGAAAATCAATCTTGGCGTGTTTGGTCCAGCAAGCGTTTACACTCAAGCAAATCCTGCAATGTGCCTGACAAAAGACTAAGATCACCTTCTGCCATTTTGCTCTTAGATTTTTCTGAAGCAACGGCTGAACCAAGACTAGAAATCTTATCAATAAATCCGGAAATTGGTTTTGTTACAGAAGGCGCACTAGAATAATCAGTTACTTTTACCGCTTCTTTTGCAGCTATTTGATCAGGATTAGACGGTGCATTGCTTGTGCTGCCAAGAACCATTTCAGGAATTTCCTCAGGCGCTTCTAGCTCTACCTTTTTTGCCCCCTGCTCTTTTAGCAAACGTTGCACACCACGAATGGTATAGCCTTCGTCATATAAATAGCTTTTGATTACTTTGAGAAGTTCAACATCGTCAGGACGATAGTAGCGACGCCCGCCGCCACGTTTCATAGGTTTGATTTGATTAAACCGCGTTTCCCAAAACCTTAAAACATGTTGAGGCAAGTCAAGATCGTCAGCTACTTCGCTTATTGTTCTAAACGCGTCTGGGCTTTTACTCATATCTTAAACTCCTCCTAAGCCAAATTTTTGTAAGGAAGAGACCGCAGAATTGAAGCTGGTTTATTTCTTATTGCCGTCTAAGACTGCTTGCTTCAAAATATTTGATGGTTTGAAAACCATAACTCTGCGGGATGTAATCGGAACTTCTTCCCCGGTTTTCGGATTTCGACCAATGCGTTCGTTTTTACTGCGAACAAGGAAGGAACCGAATGAAGATATTTTAACCGATTCTCCTTCAGCAATCCTATCACTAATTACAGAAAGTACAGTTTCTACAAGTTCGGCAGATTCAATACGAGATAACCCAATTTTCTGATGTACAGCATCTGAAAGGTCTGTGCGTGTTATTGTTTTTTCACTCATAATCAGCTCTTTTAAATTCCTGAGTTATTAAAATAATATCTAATTCCGCAGCCATATTAATATTAACAATCCTATGACAAACTTGTGATCGCGACAAGGGTGAAAACAAAATTGTTGAAAAATACAACCGCTTAAAGATCAAAATGATAAAATTTATACTTTGCTGTTCACAAGAACTACCAGCGCACAAGCACTGATCCCCATGTAAAACCACCACCCATTGCTTCAAAGAGAATTATATCTCCTTTTTTAACACGGCCATCTTTAATGGCTGCATTAAGCGCTAATGGAATGGATGCCGCTGAGGTGTTGCCATGTTGGTCAACCGTAATCACAACTTTCTCTTTAGCAATACCAAGCTTTTTAGCAGAACTATCAATGATGCGTTTATTCGCCTGATGAGGGATAAACCAATCAAGGTCATCCGATGACAACCCTGTTGCCAAATATGCATCCTCAATAACATCTGTAATCATACCAACGGCATGGCGAAATACTTCCTTACCTTCCATACGAAGATAACCAACTGTTTGCGTAGAGGATGGTCCTCCATCAACATAAAGCTTGTCTTTATGCGATCCGTCAGAGCGCAAGTGACAGCTTAGAATACCGCGATCAGAAGCTTCACCCTTACTATCTGCAGCCTCAAGCACAACAGCACCAGCACCATCGCCAAACAACACACATGTTGTTCTGTCTTTCCAATCCAAGATGCGAGAGAAAGTTTCAGCGCCAATAACCAATACGCGGTTTGACTGCCCAGAACGAATATATTGATCAGCTGTTGTGAGTGCAAACACAAACCCTGAACATACAGCCTGCGTATCAAACGCTGCGCCATGCTTCATGCCTAAGCGATGCTGAACTTCCACAGAAGTCGCAGGAAACGTGTTGTCAGGTGTTGATGTTGCTAAAATAATTAAATCGATATCATCAATCGTTACGCCAGCATTTTCCAGTGCGTCGCGTGCTGCATGTTCTGCCAGGTCGGCGGTGGTTTCGCCCTCAGCAGCAATATGGCGTTGTTTAATACCTGTGCGTTGCACGATCCATTCATCTGAAGTTTCTAGGAAATCTTCAAACTCGGAATTCTGCATTGCTTTTTTTGGAGTGTAAGCACCACTACCAATGATGATAGAACGTTTCATATTTCTTATTTAATTACTTTTCTTCATTCTTGTCACTATCAGCACTAATTTCCACACGAATATTAGAGAAGTTTTCAAGATCAGTTTCAATCTTAGATAAAAGCCCATTAAGAGCCATGTCATGCCCTAATTCAATAGCAGAAGCAAACCCTTCAGCATCTGTTCCACCATGACTTTTTATTACAATACCATTCAATCCCAATAAAACAGCGCCGTTTATCTTTCGCGGGTCCATTTTATCGCGCAATTCATTGAATGCGCCTTGGGCCAATACATATCCTAATTTAGCGCTAATGGTCCGGCTCATCGCAGCCCGCAAATATTCTGCGATTTGTTTGGCGGTACCTTCAGCGGTTTTGAGCGCGATATTGCCTGCAAAACCTTCTGTGACCACGACATCAACAGTGCCTTTACCAAGATCATCACCCTCAACAAATCCATGATAGTGCATGCTTTGTATTTCAGCGTCACGCAGAATAGCGCCTGCTTCACGCACCGCCTCAACACCTTTTACTTCCTCAACGCCTATATTGAGCAGCCCAACGCTTGGTTTATCAAACCCATAAAGCGCTTTCGCCATTGCAGAGCCAATAAGTGCAAACTCGATAAGTTGTTCAGCTTCAACGCCTACATTTGCGCCTACATCCAGCACAATGCTTTCACCTTTTAATGTTGGCCAGATAGCCGCCATTGCAGGACGCGTAATGCCCGGTTGCGTTTTCAAACAAAACTTGGACATAGCCATCAAGGCGCCCGTATTACCTGCGGAAACACAGACAGACGCTTGCCCTTGCTTTACAGCATCAACCGAACGCCACATACCAGACTTATAACGGCCACGACGCAACGCTTGACTTGGCTTATCATCCATGGCGATCGATATTTCGCAATCATGAAATGTTGCAACATTTTTGACGTTTGGATATTTATCCAAGACAGGATCAACGATTGTCTTCTCGCCATAGATTTCGAAATGAAGCTCAGGCTTTCTTGAAAGCACAATATTGGCACCACCAATGACTGTTTCCGGCCCGTGATCTCCCCCCATTGCATCAAGCGAAATGGTATTTATACCTGTCATTATTCCCTTACCTGAGCGCACATCTGCTTTAATCGTATATTCTATACAGGTTTTGCGTTGATTTTTACGATTTTTTTTCTGTTATCAACGTTTTCAAATTGGCGAATGGATTTTGCTTTTCTTCTGGTTCGGCTGCTTCTTCACTGGCATCAAGACCTGGAACAGCATCAATTGAACGCGGAAACGGATCCACTTCCAAGTTTAATTCTTCAATCAAGATTTCCCAAAGGTTGATTTTCTCACCATTAACAATGTCAGGAAAATCATCTTCAAGTGGATCTAGAATCATCTCGCCATCTACAATATCAGGCTTGGCATTGTGTTTATCATGATCTGGAATGAAGTAGCGCTCAAACGAGCCATTAATTTCATTATGCATTTTATCAAGTGTTGCAACGCATGTTTGCTCAACCTTGCCTTTAAACGTACCTTTTATTAAGGCGCCATTTTTACGCCAGGGTTTAAGATAAAGGCTCGTATTTAAATCAGTAATCGCTTCAACGCCAATTACAGAAGCAAGTGACTTGAGCATGTCTTCATCTGTAGACAATTCAACCTGCTCACCAGCCTTAAGAAGCCTGGTTATATTTACCCAGTATTCTGGAATGGCATATTCTGGCATTACGACTTAATTTCCTTAAACTTCAAAACTGATTTTACCCTTGAGCAAATCTGCGCTTGACTGTTTGGCCAATATTTCTTCAGTCTTGAGCATATATTGAGCAAGTGCGTTTGAATTACTTTCGTTTACATCATTCAGATAGCGGGCTTTGCTCGCTTCTGCTAATTTTTCAATATTCTTTTCTGCAATCAGGCTATCGAAGTCTTCGATTTGGCCATAAAAACTGCGCACCATCTTCTTTTTCCGCTTTGGCACGGTAGTATCACCAATACCTAATTCGCGAAGTGCACGCTCAATATCAGCAACAAATATGTCGAATACATCTTGGTTAAGCGTTTGAAAAACAGTTTCCGATTCGGCTCGAAAACGGCGTGCGACTAGATAAACATGCATCGCAAGCATATCAAATCGGCCCATTACGGTGTCTGGAACTTTAAAATCTTGATAAAGAAACTCAGAGCGGGATTGTGCCATAAGGCTGCCATAAATTTGTTGCGGTACTTCAACCGTTGAAGGTTTTTTAAACAAGTTAGCAAACATAGAATTATTAACACCTTTAATCACGGTTTAGTTAAATCAGTCTTATACCTGAAACTGAATGGTTGAAAACTGTTAGAATGTGATATAGTCACTTTGTAAGAAATTTTGAGGCTAGGGCTCTGAAATTCATATGAAAAAGAATATGCAAAGACAAACATTTTTAAAAACACTTGCTGTTGCTGGCATTGCGTTACCACTTCTATCAGCATGCATACAGCAAAAGGTTATTAATAATGGACCTGTGATCAGTCAAGACCAACTGGACCTTGTGCCTGTTGGTTCTAGCCAAGATCAGGTCTTACTAGCGCTCGGCTCCCCTTCTACCAAGGGACAATTCGACAGCGAAGTATTCTACTATATCTCGCAGAAACGCGCTAAAACCTATGAGTTTGAAAAACTAAAGATCATTGATCAAAAAGTACTCTCTGTATATTTCAGTGAAGATCAAACTGTAGAGCGCATTGCGAATTACGGCCTAAAAGACGGGCGTGTTTTTGACTTTATCACAAGAACAACCCCAACAGGTGGTGAAGACTTCACATTCCTACGTCAGGTATTTACAGGCCGTGCGAGCGCATCATCTGTTATTGCGCCGCCGACTCCTGAAGGTGGAGATGGACAACCAGGCGGGTTCTAAAGTCGAGATTTATATCTAAGATTTTTCAGATTTAAATAATATCAGACAAATAAAAAACCCCGATGCAAAAGCACCGGGGTTTAATTTTGTTTGATTGTCTTGAGCGATTAGTGTGCAAGCACAGCCAATAGCAGAAGCGCCACAATGTTTGTGATCTTAATCATTGGATTAACCGCAGGACCAGCTGTGTCCTTGTACGGGTCACCAACTGTGTCACCGGTAACAGAAGCTTTGTGAGCGTCGCCACCTTTTTCGTGCTTCACGCCATCTTTGTCGACAAAACCGTCTTCGAAAGATTTCTTAGCATTGTCCCAAGCACCACCGCCAGCAGTCATAGAAACCGCTACGAAGAAACCAGTTACAATCACACCAAGAAGCATAGCGCCTAGAGCTGCAAAGCCTTGAGACTTATCTCCAGTAATCCAGTAGATTGCGTAGAAGCAAACGATTGGAGAAAGGACCGGCATCAAGGATGGAATAATCATTTCCTTGATAGCAGCACGCGTTAGCATATCAACTGCACGACCATAGTCTGGCTTAGATGTGCCTTTCATGATGCCCGGGTCAGCTTTAAACTGACGGCGTACTTCTTCAACAACCGCACCGCCGGCACGACCAACAGCTGTCATTGACATACCACCGAAGAGGTAAGGCAATAGACCACCGAAGAGAAGACCAACAACCACGTATGGGTTAGACAATGCGAAGTCTACAGATACGCCTTCAAAGAAAGAGCCAGGCTCTGCTTTAGCAGCAAAGAACTTAAGGTCTTCTGTGTAAGCAGCAAACAGAACAAGCGCACCAAGACCAGCAGAACCGATCGCGTAACCCTTTGTCACAGCTTTGGTTGTGTTCCCAACCGCATCAAGTGCATCAGTTGTTGAACGAACTTCTTCTGGCATCTCAGCCATTTCAGCAATACCGCCAGCGTTATCCGTCACAGGACCAAACGCATCAAGTGCAACCACAAAGCCAGCAAGAGCAAGCATGGATGATACTGCGATTGCAATACCGAACAGACCAGCAAGTTGGAATGTGGCGATGATACCCGCAATGATGATGATTGCAGGGATAGCTGTTGCTTCAAGAGAAACCGCAAGACCCTGGATCACGTTTGTACCGTGGCCAGTTACAGATGCCTGAGAGATCGAACGTACAGGGCGGTATTCAACGCCAGTGTAATATTCTGTCACCCAGATGATCAGGCCAGTAATAAGCAAACCAATCAAACCACACCACATCAAGTCATTGCCGTTAAAGCTAACGCCTGCTGCTGTGTATGTTTCTGCGGTACCAAGCCAACCTTGTACAATTGCAACAAGTGCGATTGCTGAAAGAATAGCGGTTGCAAGGAAGCCTTTATAAAGCGCACCCATGATTGAGTTGTTAGAACCAAGCTTCACGAAGAATGTACCAATGATTGAAGTTACCACACATGCGGCACCAATCATCAATGGGAACATCATAAGCGTTTGAGCTTGCGCACCATCAAAGAAGATAGAAGCAAGAACCATGGTAGCAACAACAGTCACAGCGTATGTTTCAAACAAGTCAGCAGCCATGCCAGCACAGTCACCAACGTTGTCACCAACGTTATCAGCGATTGTCGCAGGGTTACGAGGATCATCCTCAGGAATGCCAGCTTCAACTTTACCAACAAGGTCACCACCAACGTCAGCACCTTTGGTGAAGATACCGCCACCGAGACGCGCAAAGATTGAGATAAGCGAAGCACCGAAGCCAAGCGCCACAAGTGCGTCGATAACGATACGATCTTCAAGACCAAGACCAGCAGCGTTCAGCAAGTACCAAAGGTACGCAGCAACACCAAGTAGTGCTAGACCTGCAACCAATAGACCAGTGATCGCACCCGCTTTAAACGCCACATCAAGACCAGCTCCAAGGCTTTGGCTTGATGCTTGCGCTGTGCGCACGTTAGCGCGAACAGATACGAGCATGCCGATAAAGCCAGCAACACCTGAAAGGATGGCGCCAATTGCAAAACCAACTGCTACCAACCAGCCAAGCAAAAAGCCGACCACAAAGAAGACAACCACACCAACAATGGCGATAGTCATATATTGACGAGAAAGATATGCTTGCGCACCTTCCTGCACATAGCCAGCAATTTCCTGCATACGGGCTGTACCCGCATCTGCATTCATTACGGACATAGAAGCCCAAACGCCATAAGCGATTGAAAGTAGACCGGCAAGTACTGCCAGAATAAGAGGATCCATGATTCCTGTTCCCTAATTTAAGAAGACGCGGACATAAGGATTCCCCTCCAGAAGTCCCCGCCGGTTTATATTTAGCTGATTTTATCAAAAAACAGCCACTCCGCCGCGCACACTAGACAGAATGTCGCAAAGGTCAAGAATTTGTTAAGGTTTGTAACTGGAAATATGGGAAAATGAGACTAAGGGATGAGGCGTTAGAAAATTTAGACAGACTTAAGGAACTCGCTAACTTCATTGCGAGACTTTAAATGGATGCCCTTAACGTCTTTTGGTACTGAATTTAATAACTCTAGGGCGCGTAATTTACCGCAGTAATCGTATTCATATACAAATTTTAGAAACTTTAAATATTTTAAATCAAAACGTTCTGGGCAATCTTCCGCCATGTCTGGCCTACTTTTACCATAACCTGTAATCATTCGCTTAATCACTCGAAATAAACGTAGCCAGCGTGGCATATCAATAAAGATCAGCATGTCAGCACGGTTAATGCGATCCTGAAAGCTTGGAAAATTATTGCCTTCAAAAATCCATTCATCATTTTGGATCGTATCTAGAATCATTTTCCTGAGCTCAGCACCATCGCGCAATTCCCAATGTGGTTTCCAGTACATTTTATCGATATGAATAATGGGTAACTTTGTAATTTCGCCCAGCTGCCGTGCTAGCGTAGATTTCCCTGATCCAGAGCCTCCAATGATCATTACTCGCTTCATAATGTTCTTCTATAAATACCACTTTCACTGTTGTTATAAATCATTGTGTCGATAAGTTCAAAACCAGCATTCTTGCTACAATTAATGGCTGAATGGTTTTTGTTATCGTGAATTAGAAAGAACTGGCAATCAAGTTTTTGAACTTCGCCTATAACCTTAGCAACAACCGCTTTAAGCATCTCACAACCAAGACCCTTGCCAAGAGACTTAGGGTCACCAATGAAGTAATCTAAGCTTATGCCATTCAGATATTCCTTAGTGCCGACACCGTAGTCGGGCATAGAGCGATTGAAATACCATTGGGCATAACCGTAAGGATTACTATTTACCTCTGCGATGAGGCAAACCACATCTTCTTCACCATGAACCCTTGGTGCAAATTTGCTATTAACTTCGCCAAGGGAAATATCGTCCTGCATGTAAAAGGGGCTTAGGTGCGGCTCATTCATCCATTCGTGCAACATATCTAAGTCATCATGTTGAAGTGTGCGAACTGAAACTTCATTCATTGTTAGATAGCCACTTTCCTTTTGCCCAACCAAAACAGAGAAATGAGTGCCAAGCCAACAATTGGGAAGATTGCTAAATTGAGGAAATCCCAGCCATAGGCATTGAGCGAGAAGCCTGACAAGAACGAGGCGAATGCTACCGAGCCGAACAAGATGAAATCGTTCGCGCCTTGGGCCTTGTTTTTTTCTTCTGGCCGATAGGTATCCGTCACCATTGCTGTTGCGCCGATAAAGCCGAAATTCCAACCAAGGCCTAGTAATACAAGTGATCCCCAGAAGTGCATAAGCTCTATGCCTAAGAGCGCGACAATTCCGCAAGCAACGAGAATAAGCAATCCGGTTGCAACAATTGTCTCTTTGCCAAAACGCGTTATTAAATGCCCGGTGAAAAGACTTGGTGCGAACATAGCCATCACATGCCACTGAATACCGAGTGTTGCGTGATCAACCGAATGGCCATGATGTACCATGGCAAGCGGAGCGCCTGTCATCACAAAAGACATAAGCGCATAAGTAGCTGTGCCGCAAAAGACCGCAACAATGAACCGTGGTTGAGCCATGATTTCTGAAAGCGGGCGCCCACCAGTTTGAACCGTTTCCTGTTTTGCAGAAAGATTTGACGGATTAAGTAAGAAGAGCGCGAAGAAGCTCAGCACGAATAGTGCAATCGCAGCATAGAATGCGCCTGCAAATGGCACCGGCGCGGCAAGGTCAGCTGCGTAGATAACGAGTTGCGGCCCTATAATGGCGGCCGCCACACCACCCAACATTATGTTTGAAATCATTTTGGGTTTAATTTCTACCGTGCCGCGATCTGCCACCGCAAATCTGTATTGCTGAACAAAACCGCCTGCAAGCCCATTGACCATTAGTGCCGAACAGAAGAGCCAGAAGGAACCTGCTGTAATGGCAAGGCCAGAAAAAATCATCCCGGCAATGCCAACAAAACAGCCAAGCATAAAGCCACGTCGTCTGCCTACCTGTCGCATAATTGCATTTGCCAAAATAGCACCAATTGCAACACCAATATTGTATGCGGTAATAGGAGCTGTCGCGAGTGATTTATCATCACCCAAAAGATGCAAACCCACCAAGCCACCAAGCGCAATATTAATCGGCGCAGACGATGCACCAAGTGATTGGCAGAGCAGATAAATCCACATATTCTTCTTGGCGATTGCATTTTCTTGCGCATCGCTTAGGACAGTTGCGTCTGACACACTTAGTCTCCGGTATGGGTATAACTCGTCTTTTCAAACTCAATCGTTTTACCGTTAATGTCAAAGACCTTTACGCCCTCTCCCGCAGTTATTTTACCAATATGCGCCACAGAGAAATCACACGCAGCTGAAGCGTGGATAAAAGCATCCAGCTTTTCCGCAGGCACACATAGCAAAATTTCGTAATCATCTCCGCCAGTTAGCGCTATTTCCATATATTTTGATTCATATGAAATGACTGATTTTGCATCGACTGAAAGT
>CAZXZQ010000049.1:0-12831 GCA_964645215.1 uncultured Rhizobiaceae bacterium
GAGAATTTTCGATTAAACCTGATGTGACTCTAGCGTTTAGGCTTACTTCTTGTTTTGCGATGTTTTTGATGCGCTTTGTGTAAGAGCGGATAATCATAGCAATCACGGGCAACACCAGCAGTGTCAGGAATGACATTAGCGGATCTTGGTAGATCATCACGCTTACGAGGAAGATGACACTTAGAAGGTCTTTTGCAAAGACGATTAGAACCTCATTTAGCATATTACGCATATTCATAATGTGCTGATTGATAAGGCCCACAATGTAAGATGATCTGGTTGATTTATGATACTCAACACCGAGCTTTAAAAGGTGGTCGAAAACGCGGCGTTGATATCGGGCAACAATATTATTGCTGACCTTGCCCAAGATGTACATGTGGCCAAGCGTGGCAAAGCCTCTCACCGTGAAAACAAAAAACACCGTGAAACCCAAAATATAACCAAGTTGAATATCATTTTCAGTGAAAACTTCACCCGCAATTGGATCCATTGCGAGCGCCAAAATTGGCAATACGCACGCAATCGTAATGAGCATGAGGGCCGCAAAGAAAAACTGCTTTTTATATAAGGGCCAATTATCCGCAAACACTCGTTTTACGATATCTCGCGATTCGTCTGAACTTAGTTTTTTGTCCAATTTGGAACTCAATTTCTTCTTGCCGTTTTAGATGCTCTACTAATTGTCATGTTCTTACAGGGGAATTAATATTTTGCATAGCCTATTGAGGAATTAGCGCGTCACCTATGCCAACCATTCCTGCTTTAATGATGGTGGCTGTGATGCCACCATGTCCGCGCACAGCATTATAGCCACCATCGCCAAAAATTTCGTGCATTCGTGAACAAGGTGCACAAATGCCAGACCCTTCAAGAATGGCATCGCCGATTTTAAATTGCGTCTTGCGTAGCGCCAATAAATTGATGCCGCTTACGACTATATTACGTCTTAGATCTGCAGGATTGATTGCATTTCTGTCCAGCATAGCTGCAATGACGGAGAGGTGTTCATATTGAATAAGTGATACGCTGCGTTTTCCGCCACTAGAGTAATGATCGCCTTTAAGGCCATTATCTGTAATTTCTACTTGGTCAAGCGCCATAAGTTCAGCGCGACGCTTTGGGCGAACACCAATCCATTGCACCATGCCAGAACGCGCATGTTTGGAAGTTAATTGAGGTATAGTTTGCATGCTTGTTAGCTATCTTAACTATGTTCTACCAGTGGGGCGGGCGGGTATCTTCAGGTTCACCACCTTGATTGTCCTCAAACGTGGCGAAACGTTGTTCCAGCAAGCTGAATTTACGCTCTAACATTTCTACCCGCTTCCATTGGGCCAAAAGCTCGCCTGAGAGCTCTTCATTGGCTTTTGAAAGATGGGCGACCTCTTCTTCCAGCTGCGTAATTTGCGCGTCTTGCATTGCCAATAAAATTGCCTCTCAAAAAATGAGTTAAGATTGATAGCCTGCTTTTAAAAAAAATTGCATCAGATGTCGACAACTGAGTTGTTTTAGACTATAGCGACACAAGAATTTTTCCGAAAAACCGGAAATGGAAAGTGCATCGGCAAGATAGCAGAGAATTTCTTGTTATCAACCGGGGTGGTTTTTGCGGGTTGCCGCTATATAAAACCAAACGGCTGTCGCTCTGTATTTCGAACAAACAACAAATAGATTTTACAAAGACACCCAATGTGTGCCGCTGGTAAAATTGGAAAAAGGTTTTTAAGATGAATATTATTGAACAGCTAGAAGCTGAAGAAGCGGCTCGTATTGCCGAAGCACGCACACTCCCAGATTTTGAACCAGGTGACACCGTTCGCGTACTTGTGCGTGTAACAGAGGGCACACGAACTCGCGTACAGGCCTTTGAAGGTGTTTGTATTGGTCGCCAAGGTGGCGGTTTCAACGAAGTTTTCACCGTGCGTAAAATCTCTTACGGTGAAGGCGTTGAGCGTACATTCCCAATGTTCTCACCTTTGGTTGAGGGTGTTGAAGTTGTCCGTCGTGGTAAGGTTCGCCGCGCTAAACTTTATTATTTGCGTGATCGTCGCGGTAAATCTGCACGTATCACTGAAAACACTGGCACACGTGCTAAAAAGCTTAATGATATTGAGCGTCAGGCAATGCTTGCTGAAAAAGCAAAAATTGAAGCTGAAAAAATTGCTGCAGCTGAACAACTTGCCGCTGAAAAAGCTGCCGAGGATGCTGCTGCGGAAGCGGAAGCAAAAGCAGCTGCCGCTAGCGAAGAAGCGCCTGCTGAAGAAACAAAGACAGAAGAGTAAGCCTCTTACGGTTTGAGTAATTTAGAGGCGGTTCTTGATAGAGCCGCCTTTTTTGTAATAAAATCCGGTTAACCCTGCATATCACAACGGACACGAATAACATGGCAAAAACACTTTACGACAAAATCTGGGATGATCATTTGGTTTCTACCGAAGAAGACGGCACGTCGCTTTTGTATATTGATCGCCATCTTGTGCATGAGGTTACCAGCCCGCAGGCCTTTGAAGGATTGCGTATGGCAGGCCGTAAAGTGCGCCAACCGGAAAAGACACTGGCAGTGGTTGATCACAATGTGCCAACATCGGCTGATCGTGTAAATGGTATTGCCAATGAAGAAAGCCGTATCCAAGTTGAGGCTTTGGCCAAAAATGCTGCCGACTTCGGTATCGAATACTATTCCGAACATGACAAGCGTCAGGGCATTGTGCACATTATTGGGCCTGAGCAAGGCTTCACACTTCCAGGCATGACGATTGTTTGTGGTGATAGTCATACTTCTACGCATGGTGCATTTGGTGCGTTGGCGCATGGTATTGGCACATCTGAAGTTGAGCATGTGCTGGCCACGCAGACACTTATTCAACGTAAAGCGAAAAACATGCTTGTGAAGGTTAATGGCCAATTGCCGGAAGGTGTGACTGCGAAAGATATTATTCTTGCGATCATTGGTGAGATTGGCACAGCTGGTGGTACTGGCCATGTGATCGAATTTGCTGGTGAAGCGATTGAAGCACTTTCCATGGAAGGTCGCATGACCGTTTGTAACATGACGATTGAAGGTGGCGCGCGCGCGGGCCTTATTGCGCCGGATGAAAAGACATTTGAATATATTAAAGGCAAACCAAAAGCGCCGTCAGGCTCTGCTTTTGATATGGCGTTGGAATATTGGAAAACACTTAAGACAGATGAAGGTGCGCATTTTGACCACGTGGTTGAACTGGATGCCGCTAACCTGCCGCCAATTGTTTCTTGGGGATCATCGCCTGAAGATGTGATTTCCGTCACTGGAGTTGTGCCAAATCCGGCTGATCTTGAAGATGAAACACAACGTGTGTCCAAGCAACGTGCACTTGATTATATGGGTCTCACACCTGGCACGCCGATTACAGATATTACGCTTGATCGTGTCTTCATCGGTTCTTGTACCAATGGTCGTATTGAAGACCTTCGTGCCGTTGCCGCAGTGGTTGAAGGCAAAAAAGTTGCTGACACTGTGGATGCGATGATTGTGCCGGGTTCCGGCCTTGTTAAAGAACAAGCGGAAGCCGAAGGCTTGGACAAAATTTTCAAGGATGCAGGTTTTGATTGGCGTGAGCCAGGGTGTTCCATGTGTCTTGCTATGAATGATGACCGCTTGAAGCCGGAAGAGCGTTGCGCATCAACGTCGAACCGTAACTTTGAAGGTCGTCAGGGCTTTAAAGGTCGCACACACCTTGTTTCACCTGCTATGGCAGGTGCTGCTGCAATTGCGGGTCACTTTGTTGATATTCGTGAGTGGTAGTTTAAGCAGCTATTGAAAAACAAAAAAGCCCTGCATTTTCATGCTGGGCTCTTTTTGTGCTGGTTAGAGGTTTAATCAGTGGAATTTTTTAAACTTGCTAAACCCACGGTGGCTTCTAAAACCACGATGTCCATGGAATCCGCGGTTGCCACGAAAACCTCTGTGAACAAATTTTCTATGTCCTCTGAAACCACGATGGCCGCGAAAACCACGATTACTTCTGAACCCGCGATGTCCACGAAAGCCACGATGACCTCTAAAGCCGCGATGGCCCTTGAATTTTGCTTCATGTACAACACCGGCGTCGCCCGCAACGGATTGTGCGGCTTGTAGCGGATTATGTTGTACTGTTATGGCCTGAGATGGAGCAGAAAAACCAATTGCTGAGACAATTATTGCGCCTGCTAATGTTGCTAAATTTTTCATTTCTAACCTACCTTTCTCGTTGGTGTATGATTTAAGGTACGTATTAATTTTTGATTTACCATAACCTCCCCATAACTTGACTGAGCGTTACCGCCATGTCTCGTGTGCGTGATATTCGCGTGTAAGTGGTTGAGTATGTTTTAACTAAGCTTTTACAGGCTCTTAATGAGCGTTAGCCAAATTGGTATCGTGAAAATCGAGATAAAATTAGTGATCACAAGCACAGATGCAGATAAACCTAAAGCGCGGTTATAGAGATTTGCAAAGATATAAATATTCATGCCAGGTGGCATGGCAGCCAGCAAAACTGCTGCTTGAACATAAATTGCTTCAAGCTCAAAAACATAATGCGAAAGCAAGAACGCTATAGCAGGGTGAAAGCCAAGGGCAAGAACTGTAACCATCATTGTTTCAGGAATGGCCGAGCTTATTTTATATCGGTTAAGTGCGATGCCAATGCCAATGAGTGCAACCGGAATGGCTGTGGTGCGGATCATCTCTAATGCCTGTTCAAGCTGAGCAAAAAGCTCGATGCTGGAAAGGTTCATTAAAAGTCCGGCGATTATGCCTACCATTAAAGGGTTTGCCATAACTGAGTAAAATGAAGCTTTAAGTGTTTCACTAAGGCCTCTACCATCTTGGCGGGCGAATTCCATTGTGGTCATGCCCATTGAATAAAGAAAAGAAGCATGAAGCGCGATTATGCCAAAAACCTGTGTCATAATGCCTTCGCCAAAAGCCAGTTGTGCAATCGGCAAGCCAATGAGAACTGTATTTGAAAAAACAGCACAGAACCCAACCGCAACTGCTTCGCCCGGACGGCGTTTCCAGATAAGTCTCGCGAGTATAATGCCTGAAACGAAGCAAAAGATTGCACCTGCATAAAAGCTGATCAACATTCCTATATGAAAAGCTTGAGCAAGATCCAGCCGATACATTGCCATAAATAGAAGCACAGGAACTGCAAGTTTAACCGCGTAAGTGTTAAGGCCATCTGCAACACTGTCTGGCAGATATTTGATGCGGCCTACAAAATAGCCTGCGCCAAGCACAAGGAAGACGGGTAAAATTGTAAGAAATACTGATAACAAGAGCGGATTCCGTTTTTAGTGTAATAACATGTTACGTTTCGCTGAAAAAGCCAGAGTGTCTTTTTGCACGAGAATAGTGATGCCGAGGTCGTGAGCCTAGATACTAATATTTTTTACCTATAAACTAACGTAGGTTTTGACCTTACGGATTGAATGATCTAAGACGACCCTAATCGGATTTTTGGCGCTTTTACGCCATAATTATTTTAAAGGTTAAAACGCATGTCCAATGTGGAGCTCGACAGTAAACGCCCGCTTTCACCCCACCTATCTATTTATAAGCCTATACCAACAATGGTGGCCTCTATTGTAAACCGCATAACTGGTGCGGCTTTATATTTTGGCACAATGCTGTTCGTATGGTGGATTTTTGCCGCGGCGTTTTCGCCAGGGTATTTTGAATGGGTCAACGCCATTTTCGGGAGCTGGTTCGGACGTATTGTTCTGTTTGGTTACACATGGGCCTTGATGCATCACATGGTTGGCGGGCTTCGTCATTTAATGTGGGATATGGGTAAAGGCTTTGACAAAGATTTCACAACCAAACTTGCATGGGCAAGCTGGGTAATTTCAATTGGTGCGACGATCCTGATTTGGGTCATCGGCTATTCGATTCGATAGGGAGAATAATCATGAGTGATATGAGAACACCCCTTGGTAAAGTTCGTGGTCTTGGTTCTGCCAAAGAAGGTACGGACCATTTTTGGCGCCAACGCTTAACGGCAGTTGCAAATATTCCGCTGCTTTTATTTTTCATCTGGATTGTGGTTTCCCTAAATGGTGCGCCACATGCAGAAGTTGTTGCAACATTTTCTAACCCTTTCGTTAGTTTGGTAATGTTGGCTGTGATTTTTTCTGTCTGCTTTCATATGAAGCTTGGTATGCAAGTGATTATTGAGGACTATATACATAGCGAAGGCATGAAAGTTGTCTGCGTTATTTGGAACATATTCTTTTGTTCAGCAATTGCACTTGCGAGCGTTTTTGCTGTCTTAAAACTTGGTTTTGGAGGCTAATTTGGCGACCAATAGTAAAGCTTATGAGTTTGTAGATCATTACCACGATGTGGTGGTAGTTGGTGCAGGTGGCTCTGGCCTTCGTGCAACACTTGGCATGGCAGAGCAGGGTCTTTCGACCGCATGTGTCACAAAAGTATTCCCAACCCGTTCGCACACAGTTGCTGCGCAAGGCGGTATTGCGGCTTCGCTCGGTAATATGGGGCCTGATAGCTGGCAGTGGCATCTCTATGACACAGTAAAAGGGTCTGATTGGCTGGGCGATGTGGATGCAATGGAGTATCTTTCACGCGAAGCGCCAGAAGCGGTTTATGAACTTGAGCATTATGGTGTTCCGTTCTCACGTACCGAAGAAGGTAAGATTTATCAGCGTCCGTTTGGTGGCCACACAACAGAATTTGGCGAAGGCCCTCCGGTGCAGCGGACATGTGCAGCGGCTGACCGTACAGGTCATGCTATTTTGCACACGCTTTATGGCCAATCGCTTCGCCACAATGCAGAATTTTACATCGAGTATTTCGCCGTTGACCTCATCATGAGTGATGATGGCACTTGTACTGGCATTATCGCATGGAATTTAGATGACGGCACGGTTCATCGTTTCAACGCCAAGATGGTTGTGCTTGCAACTGGCGGTTATGGACGCTCATATTTCTCCGCCACTTCTGCGCATACTTGTACAGGTGATGGTAATGGTATGGTGGCACGTGCTGGCCTGCCGCTTCAGGACATGGAGTTTGTTCAGTTCCACCCAACCGGCATTTATGGCGCTGGTTGTTTGATTACGGAAGGTGCACGCGGTGAAGGCGGTTATCTAACCAATTCCGAAGGCGAGCGGTTCATGGAACGCTATGCACCAACCTATAAAGACCTTGCGTCGCGTGATGTTGTTTCACGTTGTATGACGATGGAAATTCGCGAAGGGCGCGGTGTTGGTAAAAATGGCGATCATATTCATTTACATCTCAATCACCTGCCGCCTGAAACTTTGGCGCAGCGTTTGCCGGGCATTTCAGAATCAGCACGTATTTTTGCTGGCGTTGATCTAAACCGTGAACCCATTCCAGTATTGCCTACTGTTCACTATAATATGGGCGGTGTCCCAACCAATTATTGGGGCGAGGTGCTTAACCCGACCGCGAAAGATGAAAATGCAATTGTTCCGGGACTAATGGCTGTGGGTGAAGCTGCATGTGCATCTGTTCATGGCGCAAACCGTTTGGGTTCAAACTCGTTGATTGACTTGGTTGTCTTTGGCCGTGCGGCTGCCATTAAGGCTGGTCAGGTTGTCGACAAAGAAGGCGCAATCCCGATGCCAAACGTTAAAGCGTCTGAAAAAATCATGGACCGCTTTGACAAACTACGTCATGCAAACGGTGATATCAGTACTGCCGAGCTTCGTTTATCCATGCAGAAAACCATGCAGGAAGACGCAGCCGTATTCCGTACAGATAAAACGCTCAAGCAAGGCTGTAAGCGCATGAGTGAGGTTTATTCAAATTACACGAATGTTAAAGTGTCTGACCGTTCTATGGTTTGGAATTCTGATTTGGTGGAAACGCTTGAGCTTGATAATTTGATGCTTTCAGCATTGCCAACCGTTTATGGCGCTGAAGCACGCAAAGAAAGCCGCGGCGCACATGCGCATGAAGATTATCCGGACCGTAATGATAAGACTTGGCGCAAGCATACGCTCGCCAACATCAACGAAAAGGGCAAGGTGAAGCTTACCTATCGCGGAGTGAAGACAAAGCCTTTACTCGCTGAAAAAGACGGCGGCATAAATTTGAAAAAGATAGCACCAAAAGCAAGGGTGTATTAAAATGGTTGAACTAGCACTACCCAAAAATTCTACAATCAACGAAGGCAAAACCTGGCCGAAACCAGAAGGGTCTACGAACGTCCGCGAGTTTCGTATTTATCGCTGGTCGCCGGATGATGGACAGAACCCTTCAATTGATACGTATTATGTGGATATGGATGATTGTGGTCCGATGGTGCTTGATGGTCTTTTATGGATCAAAAATAATATCGACCCAACCCTGACGCTGCGCCGTTCTTGCCGTGAAGGGATTTGTGGCTCTTGCGCCATGAATATTGATGGAACAAACACGCTTGCCTGTACCAAAGGCATGGATGAGGTCTCTGGTTCGGTAAAAGTTTATCCGCTGCCACACATGAAAGTGGTGAAGGACCTTGTGCCAGATATGAATAATTTCTACGCGCAGCATCGCTCTATTCAGCCTTGGTTGAAAACAGAGAGCAATCAACCTCGTACAGAATGGCTTCAATCAGAAGAAGATCGCGAAAAGCTTGATGGGCTTTACGAATGCATTTTGTGTGCATGCTGTTCTACGTCTTGTCCGTCTTACTGGTGGAATGGAGATCGCTACCTAGGACCAGCAGTTCTCTTGCAAGCATATCGCTGGTTGATTGATTCACGCGACGAAGCAACAGGCGAGCGGTTAGACGATCTTGAAGATCCATTCCGGCTATATCGTTGTCATACAATTATGAACTGCGCACAAGCCTGTCCGAAAGACCTTAATCCAGCTAAGGCAATTGCCGAGATCAAAAAAATGATGGTTGAACGCCGGGTTTAAGCCGTTTTACTATGTCGTTTTTAGACTCTTGTTAATATAAACTGGCATGCTATCCTAATATTGCTATTTGAAATTGGCCTTTCTAGTAGCATTTTCTGTGTATGACACGGTGATATTCTGCTGGCCGTAGCACCAATTAGCCAATTGGGAGCATTTTGTAAGGTTCATTGCAGGCCTTACTGCACAGTATATTTTTTCGGAGAATTTTTCCGCGATTGATCTTTGATTTTAGTTGTCTCTTCCCTGCTTTATGAAAAGTTGTAAAATAATGTTCTGATCCGTCTTTTGCAGATTTAACTGCGCCAATGAAATGTCTACGTTTCTCCGGACTATAATATGAAATACAGCAAGATTTATTTCTATCTCCAATCCATAAGCCATCCGATAACATCCTTGGTATTATAAGAAGATCAACTAATTGTATGTCTTTGTGTTTTGAGAGAATATGCATAAGTGATGAGTTTGAAAAATGAATCATATTGTGCTTCGCATGCATATGTTCATAAGTTTCTTCTGGCAGATGCCCTACCAAAACTGCATGATTGCGACTCGTCAGTAGATTATTTAATGTTCCCAGTTCCCACAACATAATTGTAAGAGATAATGTGCTGCGAAGTTTGCCAAGGAACTAAACAAGCTTTGGTACCTTGTTGCTGCACAAAGTCTCTCATATTGTTGATTTGAGAAAAGGAAAAACTCATGCATAAACTTGCAGCAATAATTTTATCAATTTTTACAGGACTATTTTTAATGACTGCAGCAAGCGCGCAAGATGGTTGGATTATCAAGGACAGCAAACATTCCGTATCAGACACGGCTGATAAACTGGTCGGTATTATTGAAAATGCACCGCCAAAACTTTTTGCGCGGATTGATCATGCCGCTGGTGCAAAGTCTATCGACATGGAATTAGCGGATGCAACGTTGATCATTTTTGGTGCACCACAAATTGGCACGCCGATTATGCAGCAAAATATTTTGGCTGGTCTTGATTTGCCGATCCGCGTTTTGATTTGGGACGATAAGGGCCAAACTAAAATAGGGTATCTTGATCCCGCTGCCTTAAAAGCGCGTTATGCAATTGATGGTGCTGAAAAGGCATTTGAAGGCATGGCAGGTGCAATTGCTAAAATGACGGATGGTGCGGCTAACTAGATAGCACAGCTATGGCCGCCCTGCTTTATCATACGCCCTTAAATTGCTCTTTGGCTGTTCGTATTGCGGCAGCCGAGGGCAATGTCGAGATTGAATTAGACAGGGTGGATTTTAAAACCAAATCATTATCCTCGGGTGGCTCACTGCTCGATGCTAATCCATTGGGCCAAGTATCTACGATGCGACTTGATAGCGGTGAATTGCTTACGGAGACTTCCGCTTGCCTGTTATGGGTTCAGTCGCAGAGCAATACCCCCTTTCGGGTAATGCCGGATGATCCCATGTATTTTCAAATGGTGCGCTGGTTGGGGTTCACGGCAACAGAACTGCATAAACAGATATTACGCGTGGTGTTTTATCCGGAGGCAACGGATGGTGTGAAGGATAATTTTCGCGCGCTTGTTCCAGAGCGCTATAAACTATTAGATGCCCACTTTAGTAAGAATGACTATCTGCTTGGTAAACGGGTTTCGGCAGCTGATGCTTACTTGATCTGGTTTTTTGTGCTGGCTGAGCGCGCCAATGTAATGTTCTCTGGCTATCCGAATTTGGAGGCGTATCGGTCTCGTGTGATGTCACGCCCGAAGGTAGCGCAGATGATTGAAGAGGATCATGCTAATTAATGGGGTCAGGTTCAGACCCTAGTTAAGTTTGATTTTTAGTGATCCTGTAATAGTATAACGAATATTAACCATGTTAGGGCATGTTTACATGGTAAATTTACAATTAAAATTTGAATTTTGGCCACATTCCGCGCATATAGTAGGTATGTGCCGCAAGATGAAGGGTAATTTGAGGGCGTATAATGTCGAATAAAACCACCATTGCTATTGTGTTGATGGGACTTGCAGTTGCAGGTTGCACAAGGTCAACCGATGCACTTAATGTCAACACACAGGCTCCGCCTCAACCATTGCCATCTGTGCCCTCAGGCAATGTTCAGACGAGTCAACTTGACCCTGTTGCTACGCAAAATACTAGTGCTCAGCCAGGCCTTGCGCAACCATTGCCAGAAGTGCCTGCAACGGCGCCTGCGCCTCCCGAAGTGCCTGAAATTGCAACGCCTACTCCTGAAGCTGTGCCTGAAGTTACACAAGTTGCAGCGGTTGAAACACCTAAGGCTTCTGCTGAGCCATTGACGCATGAGCCGTTGGCTGGTTCTTGGAATGTGCCTTCTGATAATGCGGATTGTCGTATTATTCTTGCCTTTACAAAATGGTCGGGCGGATATCGCGCTGCAACACGCCGTTGTTCATCATCTGAAATTGGCAGCGTGAATGCTTGGGACGTGAAGGGTAGTCAAGTTGTGCTTGTTGATAGTGCAGGAAATCAAGTTGCGAACCTTCAATCAACAGGCAATAATCGGTATTCAGGTCAGACTGTAAGCGGAAAGCCTATTTCATTTAGTAGGCAATAGGCTTTATAAGTCACCGTTCTCGCTCCGAAACGTCCATAAGCGATCCATAAATGCCATCAGCTAAACTTCATGCATCATACATGTCTCAGGTTTCTGATGGGCATATTGATGAGGATGAAAGTCAGGTTCAACTCATAAAAATGCTTGATGATTTGCTTGTTGCTGCCGATCAAAAGCGCTTAGCACGTAAATCCAGTGCGCTTGGTTGGCTATTTGGTCAAAAAGCACCGGCACACATCAAAGGTCTCTATATTTGGGGAGATGTCGGACGTGGAAAATCCATGATCATGGATATGTTCTTTGAAGCTTTGCCACATAAACGTAAACGCCGTGCGCATTTTAATGATTTTATGCAGGATGCGCAGGACCGTATTCACGCCTATCGTGAAGCGTTCAAAAAGGGTGAAGTAACTGCTGAAGATCCTATACCTGAAATTGCAGAAGCACTCGCAAGTGAAGCCATTATTCTTTGCTTCGATGAGTTTACGGTTACTGATATTGCAGATGCGATGATCTTGGGCCGTTTGTTCGAGGCGATGTTTGCAGAAGGGGTGACAATTGTCGCGACTTCTAATGTGGAGCCACAAAACCTTTATAAAAATGGATTGAACCGGAATATTTTTCTGCCCTTTATTGATTTACTGACAGAGCGTGTCGATGTTTTTAATTTAGACGCGCCGAAAGATTATCGTCTTGAAAAACTCGATCAGGCGCCTGTCTATCTTACGCCGATAAATAGGGCTTCTAAAAAAACATTTGATGAAACATGGCAGCGTTTAACTGGCGTTGAGAACGGTAGTTCAATAGAATTGCCCCTAAAAGGACGCGTGTTCCATGTGCCTGAAGCGGCAAGTGGAGCAGCAAGACTTTCGTTTGATGCATTATGTAAAGAGGCGCGTAGTGCCGCTGATTATTTGGCACTTGCTTATCGTTTTCATACCATTTTTATTGAAGGCGTTCCTGTGATGAGCAAGGAAGATCAAAATGCTGCTAAGCGGTTTATTCTGCTCATTGATACGCTCTATGATAACCATATCCGCATTGTCGCAACCGCGGAGGCTGCGCCAGAGAAATTATATACTGCTTCTTCTGGCACGGAGGCTTTTGAGTTCAAAAGAACCATCTCTCGGTTGCATGAAATGCAAAGCAATGACTACATTGGCAAGAAAGCTTAATTCTTACTTTTACGTAAACTGCATAGTTCACAACATATTGAATTAAAAGCATAAATATTTGTACTTTTAATTTTACGAAATATTTTGTACATGTATCCTACTTAAACAAAATCTTGTAAATAATTACTAATTCTTACTTTTACGTAAAAGGAAATATTGAT